>NZ_JASKYR010000836.1:0-4049 GCF_041028215.1 Streptomyces flavofungini | reverse complement strand
CCCTGGTCGAGCCCGCCTTCGCGACCAAGGAAGACCCCAACTACGGCCGCACCTGGTCCTTCTGCGAGTTCACGTTCAACACCGAGCAGCTCTACGCCAACATCAGCTACGTGGACCTCGTCACCGCCCTGCCGATCGGCCTGTCCCTGGAGGGCGACGGCACCCACGACGTGGCCCCGCTGCCCGACGGCGCCGTCGACAAGATCGCCTCGGACCTCGTGGCGCAGGCGGCCAAGGACGGCCAGCCCTGGGACAAGCTCGTCATCCGCGGTGACAACGGTGTCCTGCGCGTCATCTCCCCGCAGAACCTCATGGCGCCCTACTTCGACCGCCCGAACGAGATGCCGTTCCGCGACGTGTGGAACAGCTACATCGACCAGGTGTGGGACAAGTACCGCTCCACCGACCTCAAGATCGACCTCCAGGGCGGCCGGGGCGTCTTCACCGGGCGCGTCAGCGGTGACGTACTGACCTTCAACGGCGGCCACACCTTCACCAAGCCGACGTCGAAGGACATCTTCACCTGCAACCACGGCCCCTTCGCCAACAACCCCAACGACCCCGACGACAAGAAGGGCCTCCTCGCGCGGCTCTCGGCCGGGTTCAACCGCAGCATCATGCTCACCCACCCCGAGCAGCCCAACGGCACCGGCTCCGGCGACTACTACAAGGACGCGGTGACCAACCACTGGTCCCGCGTGGTGCACGCCAACTCCCCGATCGGCTACGCCTTCCCGTACGACGACGTGCGCCCCGACGGCCAGCCCGACGTCTCCGGCGCCGCCCACGACGGCAACCCCCGGCGGTTCACGGTCAGCGTCGGTTCCTGACGCCGCGGGCCGCGTCCGGCCCCGACGCCGGTCACACCCCCCACGCCCGGCCCCGGCCGCATTCCGCCGCGGCCGGGCCGTGACCGGCGCTCACGCCGATTCCCTGCGCACCAGGGCCGTCGGCAGCACCACACTGGAAGGCCCCTCGGCGGCACCGCCGCCGTCCCGCCCCCGCAGCAGCATGCGGGCCATCAGGCGGCCCATGCCCTCGATGTCCTGGCGGACCGTCGTCAGCGGCGGCTCCGCCTGTTCGGCCACGAGCAGCATGTCGTCGAAGCCGACCACCGCCACGTCGCCCGGCACCGACCTGCCCCGCTCCCGCAGCACCCGCAGCGCCCCGGACGCCGACAGGTCGTTGGCCGCGAAGACGGCGTCGATCTCCGGATCGGCGTCGAGCAGCCGCCGCATCGCCCGCTCGCCGCCCGCGAAGGTGAAGTCACCCTCGGCGATCAGCCGCGGATCGGCGCCATTCAGCACATCCCGGTAGCCGTCGAGCCGGTCGACCGCGGAGGTCTGGTCGAGTGCCCCGGTGATGTGCGCGACCCGGCGCCGCCCGAGACCGATCAGATGGCGCACCGCCTCGGCGGCGCCCCCGCGGTTGTCGCAGTCGACGTACGGCGCGCCCCGCTCCCCCGCGTCCGCGTCCGGCCACCCCGGACGGCCGCCGAACACCGTGGGCACCCCGGCGCGCCGGATGATGCCGGGCAGCGGGTCGTCCAGGTGCAGCGAGAAGACGAGGGCGCCGTCGACATGGCCGCCGGAGAGATACCGGCCGACCCGCTCGTGATCGTCCCTGCCCTCGGTGAGCAGCAGGACGAGCTGGATGTCACGGGCCGTCAGTTCCTTGCTGATGCCGCGCAGTTGCAGCGCGAAGAACGGGTCGGCGAAGACCCGGGTCTCCGGTTCGGCGATCACCACGGCGACCGCGTCGTGGCGCCGCGTGACCAGGCTGCGGGCGGCGTGGTTGGGGACGTAGCCGAGTTCGTCGACGGCACGTCTGACCTTGTCGGCGAGTGCCTCGCGCACCCCCGGGTCGCCGTTGACGACACGGGAGACCGTGGCACGCGAGACCCCGGCTCGGGCGGCCACGGCCTCCAGGGTGGGGCGCTGTGCCGCGCTCGGCTCCTCGGTCACCTTCGACGCTCCGTTCTCGGTGGCGGACTCCGGCCGCCCCTCGTACGGCGGACGCTGCCCGAGGGGTGCCGGACGGCGGCAAGCGACCGCCGTCGGACCCATCCTTTCGCATCGGGCGCCCGCCCCGACGCGAAAGGGGCAGGTGGGTCGACCGGACCCCGCACGCAAGGACCCGCGCGGCGCTCCTCCCCGGGGATGTCCCCGAAGCGGCACCCGCCCGGACCGCGCGATGCTTGCGCGGCGGCGGGCACCGGTGACACCGAGGCGCCCGCCGGACGGATCGCACCACACGGGGGACAACGATGACGACGACCGATCCCGCGCCGCCCCGGGCCTCGCAGGCGGCATGGTTCATCCTGGAGTTCCTGGTACTGCCCACGGTCCTCGTGGTGGGCAACCACGCCCTCGGCCAGGCGCACGCGTCCGAGCAGGAGCGGCTGCTGGCCAATCTGGCCTACATCAGCCTCGTCGCCGCGATCCTCTGGCCCCGGGTGCTGCGCCGCGACGTGCGTCGGCAGAGCGCGCGGGCGCGGACCGGCACGGGGTTCGCGGCGGTGCTGCTCGCCGTGGTGCTCGGCACCGCGGTCCTGCTGCTCACCGAACTCCTCGCCACCTGGGTGGGGCTGGGCAGCCTCGGCTACCTCAGTGGCAGGCGGCCGGGCGACGGGGACCCCACGCTGGTCTATCTGAGCGTGGCCGCGCGGGGCCTGCCCCTGACCCTGGGTGCGGCCTTCCTGCTCTCCGTGGCCGTCGGTCACCGGCTGCGCGGTCGCGCCCGTACGGCCCTGCATCTGACCGCCGCCGGGTTCACCGTCGGGGCGCTGACCCTGAACCAGGCGCTGGCGGCCCACTGGGGCACCGTGCCGATGCCCGAGGACCGCTACGTGCCGGTGGTCACCGGTGCGCTGTGCTGGGCGGTGGGGCGGATCGCCCTGTGGTACGCGGCCCGTACACAGGATCTGTACGACGCCCTGTACGCCACCCGCGCCCGGGTCAGGAACACCGCCGGCCCCAACTGACCAGCGGCGCCCCGGGCCGCTCAGCCGTCCACGCGCTCCCCCGGGCCCGCCGTCCGCCGCGCTACCGTGCCCCATGCTCTTCGGACGCCGGACCGAGGCCGCACGGATCGACCGGCTGCTCTCAGCCGCCCGCGAGGGAGACAGCGGTGTCCTGGTGCTGCGCGGCGAGGCCGGAATCGGCAAGACGTCCCTGCTCCGGCAGGGAGCACGGGCCGCCGAGGCGGCCGGGCTGCGGGTGCGGCGGGTGTGCGGCTGGGAGCCGGAGCGGGGAATCGGCTTCGCGGGCCTGTCCCAGCTGGTGCGCGCCGATCCGCGGCTGCTGGCCCGGCTGCCCGGCGTACAGGCGTCGGCACTGCGCGGGGCGGTCGCACTCGGCCCCGCCCGGGCTGCCGACCGCTTCGGGGTGTGCGCCGCGACCCTCACCCACATCGCCCACCTGAGCGCGGACCGGCCGCTGCTGCTCGTCGTCGACGACGCGCACGCGCTCGACACACCGTCGCTCGAGGCCCTGGCCTTCGCCGCGCGGCGGCTGATGACGGAGTGCGTGGTGATGCTCCTCGCCACGCGTCCCGAACCGGCCGTGGACCGGCTCCTCACCGCACTGCCGGTCCTGGCACCGGCCCCCTTGGACGAGCGGGCAGTGGCCGCGGTCGTCGCGGACCGTACCGGAGTCCCGGCCCCGCCGGAGGTGTGCCGACAGCTGACGGCGAGCACGGGCGGCAATCCGATGGCACTGATCGAGGTGGTCTCGGGGCTGACCGCGGAACAGCTCGGCGGTGCCGCGCCGATGCCCCCACGGGTCACGGCCGGTGCCACCGCGGAAGCGCTCTTCGCCGGACGGGTCGGCGCCCTGGGAGCCGGTGCCCGCACCCTGCTGCTGCTCATGGCCGTCGCGGACGACGGAGCGCGCGACGTGTCGGCGGCCGCCCGCGTCCTGAGCCTGCCCGCGTCCGTCTACCCGGAGGCCGAACGCAGCGGCCTCGTCTCCTGCGGCCCGGCCGCCCACGCGTTCACGCACCCCCTCGTGCCCGCCGCCGTCCTCACCGCGACACCCCCCGACCAGCGC
>NZ_JASKYR010000835.1:0-4068 GCF_041028215.1 Streptomyces flavofungini | reverse complement strand
GGCCGGGCAGCCTGCGGGGGCGGCCCTCGGCGGCGGCGCGCMKCWGMKGSGYGCCGYSSYCGGSGGSSGCSCCCGCGGGCTGCCCGGCCTGAACCCCGCCCTGCCCGACCGGACCATCACCCCGGGCGAGCTTCTTGACCTGCCCGGCCGCAGGCTGCGCGCGATCTGGACGCCCGGCCACACCCCGGGCCACGTCTGCCTGCACCTGGAGGAGGAGCATCCGGCGGGCCTCCCCGGCAACGGCCGCCTCTTCTCGGGCGACCACCTGCTGCCCGGCATCACCCCGCACATCGGCCTGTACGAGGACCCGGACGACGACGCCGTCACGGACCCCCTCGGGGATTACCTGGACTCCCTGGAGCGGGTGGGCCGTCTCGGTGCCGCCGAGGTGCTCCCCGCCCACCAGCGCGCCTTCACCGGCGCCCCGGCCCGCGTCCGCGAGCTCCTCGACCACCACGAGGACCGGCTGACCGGGCTGCTCGCCCTGCTCTCGGAGCCCCGCACACCCTGGCGGCTCGCCGAGCACATGGAGTGGAACCGGCCCTGGGCGGAGATTCCGCACGGCTCCCGCACCATCGCCGTCTCCGAGGCCGAGGCCCATGTGCGGCGCCTGGTGAAGCTGGGGCGGGCGGAGGCGGTGCCGGGGAGCGATCCGGTGGCGTATGTGGCGGTGTGACCGGAGCCGCTCCGTCCCCGGCCGGTAGAGTGGGCGGGTCGTCCTCACGTCCGCGCAGGGGGAAGCCGGTGGAAATCCGGCGCTGACCCGCAGCCGTAAGCCACAGCCGCTGACCCGTGGCGAGCCGGAATGCCCGGCGCGGAAGTGACCGGCTCGCTTCATCGGACCCCGATGAGCGGCACCGTCGAGGTATACGGAGCCGGAGCCGCCCGGAAGCCGTGCTCGCACGCTCCCGTGCCGCCCCGCTCCCCGCAGGGAGAGGCAACCCGCCGCATCATGAACGTTCGCCGCAGCGCAGCGGTCCTGGCCGCCGTGGCCGTGTTCGGCCCGGCCGCCGCACCGGCAGCTTTCGCCAATGACGCGTCGCCGTCGCCCGCCCTCCCCTCCGGTCTCTACGGAAAGACGGACCCGAAGTTCGACGGCGTCTTCCGCCAGTCGTACGCCCTGCTCGCCCAGCAGACCGCGGGCGTCCGGCCCGCCGCCAAGGCCGTCGACTGGCTCACCGGGCAGCAGTGCGCCAACGGCGGCTTCGCGGCGTACCGCGAGGACGCGGGCCAGCCGTGCGACGCCAAGACGCTCGTCGACAGCAACTCCACCGCCGCCGCCGTGCAGGCCCTCACCGCGCTCGGCGGCAAGGACAAGAGCCTGGCGAAGCCGGTCGGCAGGAGCATCGGCTGGCTGAAGTCCGTGCAGAACAAGGACGGCGGCTGGGGCTACAACCCGGGCCTGCCCTCCGACGCCAACTCCACCGGCATCGTCGTCGGCGCGCTCGCCGCCGCGGGCCAGAACCCCGCGAGCGTGCGGAAGGACGGCAAGTCCGCCTACGACGCGCTGCCCAAGCTCGCCATGGGCTGCGGCAAGGACGGCGGCGCCTTCGGCCTCGCCGACGCCAAGTCCGGCAAGCTCTCGCCGAACGCCGACGCCACCGCTGCCGGGGTGCTCGGCAGCCTCGGCAAGGGCCTGGTCGTGGAGCCCGCCAAGAAGGCCGCGTCCGGCGTCCCGGAGTGCGCGAAGCCGGACTCCGCCTCGCAGGCCGCGGGCAACGGCACGGGCTACCTCCTGAAGACCCTAAGCGAGAACGACGGCCACCTGATGTCGTCGATGCCGGGCGCCAAGGACAAGCCCGACCAGGGCAACACCGCGGACGCGGTGATCGCGCTCGCCGCCGCCGGGCAGAAGCAGCAGGCGGAGAAGTCCGCCAAGTGGCTCGCGGGCAACTCCGCGGACTGGGCGGAGCAGTCGGGCCCCGCCGCCTACGCCCAGCTCGTCCTCGCCGCGCACGCCGCGGGCATGGACCCGCGCGACTTCGGCGGCGCCGACCTGGTCAAGCAGCTCAACGCGCAGGGACCGGCCCCCGAGACCGCGTCCAAGTCGCCGTCGGCGGCCGCGTCGGACCAGAAGAAGGACGAGGACGACGGCGGCGTCAGCATCTGGTGGATCATCGGCGTCGGCATGGTCGCGGGCATCGGCATCGGCTTCCTGTACAGCGGCAACCGCAAGAAGCAGCAGCCGTGACGCGGAGCCGTGCGGTACGCGGGCTCCTGTCGGCGGGGGCGCTCGTCGCCGTGCTGCTGGGCGTCCTCACCGCCGCGCCCGCGTCGGCCACCGGCTACCGCTACTGGTCGTTCTGGGACCGGGACGGCGGCTCATGGACGTACGCGAACCAGGGGCCCGGCACCGCGCGGCCCGACGACGGTGATGTGCAGGGGTTCCGCTTCGCGGTCTCGGAGGACTCCAAGGACGCCGCCGCGCCGCGCGGCGCGGCCGGTTTCCGGGACATCTGCGCGGACACACCCGCCAAGGACGGCCGCAAACGCGTCGCCCTGGTGATCGACTACGGCCGGGCGCAGGACGCCCCCGGCGGCGAACGCCCGCCCGCCCGGCGCTCCGCCTGCGCGCGGGTCGCCGAGGACGCCACCAGCGCCGAGGCCCTCGCCTCGGTCGCCAAGCCGCTGCGCTACGACAGCAAGGCGCTGCTCTGCGCCATCGACGGCTACCCCGAGTCGGGCTGCGGCGAGCAGGTGTCCGGCGACGGCGAACGGAAGAAGAGGCCCGCGGACTCCGCCGAGAGCGCGGACTCCGGCCGGGCTGCGGACGACGGCGGCCCCTCGGTGGGCCTGATCGCCGGGGTCGCCGCCGTGGCGCTGCTCGGCGGCGCCGCGTTCCGGCAGACCCGGCGCCGCCGCGGCTGACGCGGCGACCCGGCACCACGGCACCGGACACGGACGGCACCATGACGCACCACGGCAGCAGCGCGCCCGGCCGCCTCGGGCGCCGCCTGGCCCCCGAGGCGCACCGGAGCAACGCGCTGCACCCCGGTGCGTGGTGGGTGTGGGCGCTCGGCCTCGGCACCGCCGCCTCCCGCACCACCAACCCGCTCCTGATCGCCCTGCTGATCGGCGTCGCGGGCTATGTCGTGGCGGCGCGCAGGACCTCCGCGCCCTGGGCCAGGTCCTACGGCGCCTTCGTGAAGCTCGCGCTGGCCGTGATCGGCATCCGGCTCGTCTTCGCGGTCGTGCTCGGCTCGCCCATCCCGGGCACGCACACCGTCATGACGCTGCCCGAGGTGCCGCTGCCCGACTGGGCGAGGGGGGTGCGGATCGGCGGCCGGGTGACGGCCGAGGGCCTGCTCTTCGCGCTCTACGACGGCATCCGCCTCGCGGGCCTGCTGATCTGCGTGGGCGCCGCCAACGCCCTGGCCAGCCCGGCCCGGCTGCTCAAGTCGCTGCCGGGCGCGCTGTACGAGGTGGGGGTCGCCGTCGTCGTGGCGATGACGTTCGCGCCGAACCTCATCTCCGACGTACGGCGGCTGCGGGCCGCGCGGCGGCTGCGCGGACGCCCCGACCGGGGCATGCGCGGACTCCTCCAGGTCGGCCTTCCGGTGCTTGAGGGCGCCCTCGAACGGTCGGTCGCGCTGGCCGCCGCGATGGACGCGCGCGGGTTCGGGCGCATCGCCCCCGTCCCGCGCCGGGTGCGCGGGGCGACGGCCGCGCTGACGCTCGGCGGCCTGATGGGCGTATGCGTGGGCACCTACGGACTCCTGACGGCGGAGGGCTCCTCCTACGGCCTCCCCCTGCTCCTGGCCGGGGTGCTCGCGGCCCTCGGCGGGCTGCGGCTCGGCGGGCGCCGCTCGGTGCGCACCCGGTACCGGCCCGACCGCTGGGGCGTACGGGCCTGGCTGGTCGCCGGGTCCGGGGTCGCCGTCGCGGGCCTGACGATCTGGGCGGCGTCCGCCGACGCGGCGGCCTTGCACCCCGGCGTCGTACCGCTGGTGGCCCCGGCCCTGCCGCTGTGGCCCGCCGCCGCGGCCCTGATCGGCCTCCTGCCCGSGTTCGTGGCGCCGGTCCCCACGGGCGAACAGGCCCCGGCGCCACCGGCCGCCAGGAATCCCC
>NZ_JASKYR010000834.1:0-4207 GCF_041028215.1 Streptomyces flavofungini | reverse complement strand
GCCGACGAGCCCGGGGTCTTCTACGCCTCCCACGTGCACAACCCCTACTTCCTCCAGGGCACCAAGACCTACGTCCACGAGCTCTGGGAGGACCTGGGCGGGCGGCTGCCCGATGTCCTCGTCGTGCCCGTCGGCAACGGAACGCTGCTGCTGGGCGCCGCGCTCGCGGTGCGCGAGCTGCACACGTCCGGTCTCATCGCGAAGGCGCCCGCGCTGTACGCGGTGCAGTGCGCGGCGGTCGCGCCGCTCGCCGACGCCTGGCGGGCCGGGGCCGACGACCTGGTGGGCGAGACCCCGGCGGCGGCCACGGCCGCGGAGGGCATCGCGGTCCCCCGGCCGCCCCGCGCACGGCAGATCCTGCGCGCCGTGCGGGACTCGGGCGGCACCTTCCTGACCGTGACGGAGGACCAGATCGCGGCGGCCCAGCTCGACCTGGCGGCACGCGGCCTCTACGTCGAGTCGACAGGCGTGGCCTGCTGGGCCGCCGTACGCGAGGGCGCGCTCGGCGGACGCACGGCCGTGGTCCCGCTCTGCGGGGCGGGAGCGAAGACGGGTCTCGCGAGCGCGTCGGGCGGCTGACGGCGGGCAGGGGTGGGACCGCCGTGCGGCGGCCCCGCTGCGGACCTACTGCCGCAAGGCGCTCAGCAGACGGCGTCCGGCCGCCGCCGCGTCCGGGCGGGCGGCCGTGTCCGGGGCCCGGCGGGCTCCCCTGGGGCGCAGGGCGAGGGCCTCGGCGACGGCCCGGGCACCGACGGCACGGCTCTCGTACTCCCCGGGGTCCATGAGGAAGGCCAGGGACGCGGCGGCCAGGACGCCGGGGATGCGGGGATGTCCCGTCGGCATGCCGGAGAGCAGCAGACCGGCCTCGACCGTGCCCGCGTACTCCGGGTCGGCGTCGGGCCGTGGCCGGGGGCAGAGGAGCCTGGGCAGGCTCCGGCCGCCGAGCCGCTCGTACCCGCCGTCGAGGAGGGCCCGTGCCACCTCGGCGTAGCCCGCCCGGCAGGGCGTGTCCGGGCCCGGGGGCACAGGGCCGGTGTCCGCGCCGACCCGTGCGAGCACGGCCGCGCAGACACCCGTACGGACGTCCGGCGGCGGATGCTCCCCCGGCCCGGCGGCGTCCGCCGCCGTCTCCCCGGGGCCCAGCGTCGCGAGCACCTCGGCGAGCACTCCGGGGTAGGCCGCCCCGCACACCAGCGTCGCGCACACGTCGGCGAAGACCTCCCCCGCCCAGCGCCGCCACCTCGGCAGCTCCTCCGGGGGCAGCGCGGCGGACGCGAGGCGGCGGCCGATCTCGGGCGTCAGGGCGAAGTCGTCCTCGATGTGGTGGCCCGCCTCGTGGGCGACGGTCAGCAGCGCGGGCAGGTGCGAGCCGTAGTACCAGGGGATGTCGATGACGGGGAACGGCAGGCTGCGGGCGAGGCGGGCGCCCTCGCTGGTGTGGATGCCGCCGCGCGGGAGGAGCTCGCGGTACTGGCCCCCGCGCCGGTGGGCCCGTGGCGCGGCCTCGCGGCTGAAGGAGACCAGCGGCGGCTCCTTGGCCGGCGTGCCCTCCACGCCGAGCGCGACGGTGAGCGGAGCCTCGTAGCAGGACCAGGCGATCTCGTCGGCGGCGTCGAGGCAGTCGCGGTACTCCGTCATCCGCCGCAGCGCGAACTTCGAACGGAAGTAGTCCCATACGTGGTGCAGGTCGAGGACGAGGACCGGCAGCCCCGAGCGTTCGCCCGCCGCGAGCCGGGCGCGCGCGTCGCTCAGGCCCTCGGTCAGCATCACCTCCACCGCGAGGAGCTGGCTGTGGTGCTTCTCCAGCGGGGGCGGAGCGTTCCGGGCACCGGACCGGGGGGCGCGCCGGGTGGTGAGCGCCCGCCAGGAGGCCAGTTCGTCGCGCAGCCCGTCCAGGAGCCGCCCGAGGACGGCGTCCTGGGGGCCGCTGTTCACGTCTCCCCGATCGGGCGCTGGAGGAGCGAGGACCCGGCCGCGTACAGGGCCGTGGCCCGGCGGGCGTCGTCGTCGTCCACGAAGGCGACCCCGCGGTCCCCGGCGACCGGGACGGAGGGGGTGCGCAGCTTCCGTACGGCGTACGCCACCGGGTCCTGGTCCGAGAGCGACTGGTAGAAGCCGATGACGTGTTCGAGGCCGCCCTCGGGGAAGAGGCCGGTGCCCACCACGGCCGGGCAGTCGCCGAGCCGGAACAGATGCGCCGCGAAGAGGTTGCGCAGCGTGAGCTGGACGTGGATGTCCACCTCCGAGCCCGGACACGGCGGATCGAGCACGATCAGCGGCCGGCGCCCCGGCTCGAACCCGGCGAGCCAGCGCGAGAGCTGCACCGGGAACAGGTCCGAGCCGCGGGCCTTGCTGGCGAGCCTGCGCGCGTGCCCGGCGGGCGAAAGCTCCAGATAGGGCATGCCGTCGCGCTGGCGCAAGGGCGCGGCCACATGCAGGATGTCGACCTCCTCGGGGGGCGAGGCCAGGCGCTTGGCCAGGTCGGTCTCCGGTTCCACCACCAGGAGCTTGACGGGGAACCGGCCGAGCAGCGGCCGCCTGCCCCGCAGCCAGTACGACAGCGGCACCGAGCTCTCGTCCTGCTTCGCGCTGAGTACCAGGACCTTGCGGGTCCCCGGCAGGCTGGGGGCGAGCCGCTGCAGCTCCCACCGGGTCGCGTCGTCCACCAGCGGCCACTCGGCGGTCAGCGCGCCGGGCTGGAGCAGGGCGAGGGCCTCACGGGTCTGCGGGCCCACGATGCCGTCGACGTCGATGCCGAGCCCGAACCGGCGGTTGAGGGCGAGCTGGAGCCAGCAGGCGTCCACGCGGCGGGCGGCGGTGGGCAGGGTGCGGTAGAGCACCGGCTGGTCCCGCACGCCCATCTCGTCGAGGGCGGCCTGAAGGGTCATCTCCCAGGGCAGCGCGTGGGCGACGGGGTCCTCCGACTCCAGGCGGACGCACCGGGGGCGCCGCTTCTCCGGCCTGCTCAGGGCGGTGCGGAGCTGCCACATGTCGGCGTGCCAGGTGGCGAGCTTCGCCGGGTCGGGCGAGGCCTGGTCGTCCACCGGGTCGATGTCCGGCCTGGCCCGCAGCGTGAGGCTCCGCTCACCCGGCCAGTCGTGGAAGAGCCGCAGGTCGCCCGGGGGGACGTCGGCGTCGAGCAGGGCGGGACGCTCCATGTCGGCCAGGAGTTCGCGCACCCGGTCCCGCACACCCGGCACCCGGATGCGCCGGGCGCAGTCCGAGAGCTGTACGGGGACGCTGCGCGCGCTGCCCTCGCCGCGCTCGGCGAGCTTGATGGCCCGGTCGAGCGCCGCCTCGGCCGCCGTGCGGTCGGGGTCGATCCCGGCGCGCAGCACCAGCGCGGCGAGCGCCAGCGGGGCGTGGGGGACGCGGGGTGTGCCGCTGGGCACCGGCGGCCGCTGCTCCCACGGCACCCGGTCGAGGAGCCGCAGGGCCAGCTCCGGCTGGTTCAGGCGGGCGGCGACGCGCGCGCACCGCCAGACCACGAGCCGTCCCGCCTCCCGGCGTTCGACGACGGTGCCTGCCATGCGGGCGAGGTCCGCCGGGTCCGCCTCACCGCGTACCTCGGCGATCAGAAGCCCGCCCAGGGCGTCGTCGGGGTCGCCGCGGCGGGCCCGCATCCCGAAGAATGGGCGCAGCAGCGGCCAGGGCACCTTGCCCTTCAGTACGGGGTTGTCGACGAGGTCGCGCAGAGTGGCGAGCCTGGCCTCGGCGGGCCGTACCTCCTTCAGGGCAGCCACCAGGCGCTTCAGTGGCTTGTCGGGCGGTCCTTCGTCGGCGAGGGTCGCGACGCTGCACAGGGCGTGCAGGGGCCGGACCAGGGCGGGCAGTTCCTCGTAGGGCAGCGGCACGGTCCTCACCGCCGTGGGCTTGCCCGAGCGCTGGGCCCACTCCAGGGCCAGGAGCATCAGGCGCAGGGCGAACTCCGGGTCCTGGCCCGGAGCCTCCTTGGGCTCCAGGAGGGGGTGGGCGGCGGTGAGGTCCATGCTGTCGCGGAGCAGGAAGCGGGCGTACAGGTAGTGGCACTCGGGTTCGCCCGCGAGGTAGCCCAGTTCGGACCAGAGCCCGGTCGCGCTGGTGAAGCAGTCGTCGGCGCCCGCCAGTTCCTGGAGTTCGCCGAGGGCGACCCCGCGGAGCTGGGCGTTCTGGGCGAGCTGGCGGTAGCGCTCGGCGTCGTGGACCTGTTCGGCGGCGGCGTCGGCCC
>NZ_JASKYR010000833.1:0-3562 GCF_041028215.1 Streptomyces flavofungini | reverse complement strand
TCCCCGAACAGCGGAAGGCCGCAAGCCAGTAGCATGCGGGCGCATGAGCTCCCCCACTGGGCCCGCATCCGGCCTGCCCGTACGAATGCCGCGCCCCCGTCAGCCGGGCCGGCACCGCCGTCCGGAGCCCGTCGCGGCTCCTGAGGGCGCGCCCGCACTGGTTCTCGCCGTGCCGGGCGCCCCCAGCACCACCACGCGCAGCCTCGCCGAAGAGGTCGTGAGCATCGCCCGCTCCGAGCTGCCCGGCCTCGACGCCAGGATCGGCTACGTCGACGGTACGGAGGACGCCACCGTCACGTCCTTCCCCGAGTTCCCCTCACTCCAGTCCGTGCTCGCGCACGCGATGGCCGAGCGCACCGCCCGCTTCGAGCGCGCGCGGGAGGCCGGCGCCGAGGTCACCGAGCCGGAGGGCCCCGTCGCGGTCGTCGTACCGCTGCTCGCGGGCCCGGACAGCGCCCTGGTGCGACGTGTCCGGCAGGCCGTGGTGGACAGCCGCGCCCCCGCCGAGCTGACCGATGTGCTCGGCCCGCACCCGCTGCTGGCCGAGGCCCTGCACGTGCGTCTGTCGGAGGCGGGCCTCGCCCGTGCCGACCGCGCCCGGCTCTTCACCGTGGCGACCGCGGCGGACGGCATCGTCCTCGCCACGGTCGGCGGCGAGGAGGCCGTGCAGGCCGCCGGGATCACCGGCATGCTGCTCGCCGCGCGCCTCGCCGTGCCGGTGATGGCCGCCGCGCTCGACCAGGAAGGCGCCATCGCGGCGATCGCGGAGCAGCTCCGCGGCTCGGGCTCGTCCCAGCTCGCCCTGGCCCCGTACCTGATCGGCCCCGAGCTCGACGAGGGGCTGCTCGACGCGGCCGCCAAGGAGGCGGGCTGCTCGGTCGCCGAGCCGCTCGGCCCCTACCCGGCCATCGGCAAGCTGGCTCTTTCGAAGTACACGACGGCCCTCGGCATCACGCCGCAGCAGCCTTCGGGCGCGCCGGTCCACTAGCCGCACGCATGCCGCTGGGCCCGCCCCGATGTGGGGGCGGGCCCAGCGGCGTGTCCGGGTGCCGTCCGCGGGCGCGGCGGGGCTCAGCCGAAGATGACGCAGGAGGCGGCGGGGGCGTCGATCGCGCCCGCCTTGCGGGGGATGCCGGTGCCCGGGTCGATCGTGAACCAGGTGACGTCCCCGGAGCGCTCGTTGGCCGCGTAGAGGTGGCGCCCGGAGGGGTGGAGGGCGAGGTCGCGCGGCCAGTGCCCGCCGCACGGCACCGTCGCGGCGAGCCGGGGCGCCTCCTCGGGCCCGCCGATGGCGAGGACGGAGATCACGTCCGTGCCGCGCGTGGCGGTCCACACGAACCGTCCGCCGGGGTCGACGACGACCTCGGAGGGGTAGACGTCGCCCTCGGGGGCTTCGGCGAGGACCGCGACCTCGCTGAGCGGCTTGAGCGCGCCCGTTTCCGCGTCCCAGGAGCAGGTGGTGAGGGTGGGCGTCAGTTCGTTGAGCAGGTAGGCGCGGTCGCCGTCCGGGTGGAAGGCGAGGTGCCGGGGCCCCGAGCCGGGCCGCACGGCGATCTCGCGGTGGAGGGTGAGACCGTCGTCGCCGAACGCGCAGACGCGCACGGAGTCCGTGCCGAGGTCGACGCTGACCGCCCAGCGGCCGCTGGGGTCGGCGAGCACCTGGTGGGCGTGCGGGGCCTGCTGACGCTGCGGGTGCGGGCCCGAGCCGGTGTGCCGCAGTTCGCTGGACGGGGTGGGCGCGAGGCCGCCGTCCTCGCGCAGCGGCACGGCGGTGACGCTGCCTGACCGGTAGTTGGCGGTGAGCACGTGGCCGTCGTACAGGTCGAGGTGGGTGGGGGCCGAGCCGACCGGTACGGGCTTGCCGGTGAGCTCCGGCTTGTCCCCGTCGAGGCGGTACGCGGCGACGGCGCCGTCGGACGTCTCGCTGACCGCGTAGAGGGTGTTCCCGGTGGGCGAGAGCGCGAGGTAGGACGGGTCGGCGACCGCGTCGGTGGTGCTGAGCACGGTCAGTGCGCCGGTGTCCGCGTCGACGGCCGCGGCGATCACCCCGAGGCCTCCGGCGGCGGTGAACGATCCGATGTAGGCCCGTCCGGCCTGCCTGCCCACGACCACTGCTGTCCCCTCTCGACCGGGGCGCCGCGTACCGGGCGCCGCTCGTTGCGGCCGACGCTAGCAGTGGGTCTAGACCAGGCGGGGTCGGCCGAGCCCGTGAAGGTCATCGCGTGTGTCGCAGCTCACTCCCCCGCGCGTGCGGGCGGCGGAACATCCGGGGGTGGTTTACCGTTCATCCATATGTGGCCGCGAACGGGACGGTGTCCCGGCCCTCGCGTGCCGCCCCTCYGCCGCCCCGGCAGGTCTCCCCCGTCCAGCCGGGGCTTTCTCCGTTTCCGGTGTTCTCGGCTTCGGTTCCGGTGTTCCCGGCTTCAGCGCCGTTTCTGCGAGTGCAGGTACCAGGCGACGGCGAGAGCGATGAGTACGACGACGATGAGAATCTTCATGACTCCCTGCTGCCCCCGAAGGCTCGTCCGAAGCCGGGAGCGCCGCCGAAGCGGCCGAAGTCCGCTCAGGCCCCGATGAGCCGCGTACCCGCCCGCGGCGAGCTGTGCAGCGGGTCGGCCAGCTCCGCGAGGGCCCTCTCCAGGCCGTGCAGATGCGCGAGCGCGGGCTCGACGACCGCGCCGTGCGGCACCTCGGCGGGCCCGGCCGCCCCGCGCGCTCCCCCGACGGGGCCGGTCAGCGCCTCCACCGCGGCCTCCACCCGCCAGCAGGCGGCGGCGAGGCGGTCGTCGTGGGACGCCTCGGGGTCCGCCGCGATGGAGGCGAGGCCCCGCACCTCCTCGGCGCAGGCGTCGAGCAGGGCGAGCACCCGCCGGGCGCGTTCCTTGCGGGCCCGCAGCGGGCTGAACGGGTGGACGAGCGGGGCCAGCGAGAGGCGCACCTTGCCCAGGAGCTGTTCGAGCTCGGCGACGCGGGGCGCGGGGTCGGCCGTGCCCGAACCGGCGAGCCGGGCCGCCGCCTCCGCGGTGCAGGCGTGCACGCAGCGCAGGGCGCGCTCGATCCAGCCATGGGTGGTGGCGTGGGTCGTCACGGGCAGGATGAACAGGACCGCGAGCACGGCGCCGAGGGCCCCCGCCCCGGTCTCGGCCACCCGCAGGGCGAGCAGGGCAGGGTCGAGCACCCCGAGGAGGCCGTAGAGGACACCGGCCATGACGGTCACCGCGAGCATCATCCAGGTGTAGGAGACCGCGGCGGTGTAGAAGATCCCGAAGACGCTGGCGGCGACGATGACCGCGGAGGGCACGGGCGCGCCGTTCAGCGGCACGGCGACGAGGAGACCGAGCACGATGCCGAGGACGGTGCCGAGGACCCGGCGGAAGCTGCGGACCAGGGTCTCGCCGCTGGACGCGGTGTTCACGAAGACCCACCAGGTGGCGCCGACGGCCCAGTACCACCGCTGCTCGGAGAGCACCTGGCCCGCGGCGAGCGCGAAGGCGCCGCCCGCGACGGCCTGGACGGCCTGCCGGGTCGTCGTACGGGCGAATCCGGTGCCGGGGTGCGGCGG
>NZ_JASKYR010000832.1:0-4788 GCF_041028215.1 Streptomyces flavofungini | reverse complement strand
TCCGTCCCGTTCCGGGACTATTCTCGGCCACCGCTGCCTCCCCGTTGTCCTCCCGGGTCGCGTACGCGGATGCGTACCGGGTTCCGCCGCCAGTGCCCGTCGGCGAGTGAACTCGCCCTTACCGTAAGCAACTTGAGGCCCAGCCATTGCCTGTGACCGCGGAAGCCCCTACGTTGAGCCGCGCCTTAACCCCGTTTAACCCGCCATTTATATCGCGGACTTCGGAAGGATGCCCATGCCCCCCACCCCACGAATATCCGGCCGCACCAGACGCACGTCCCTGCGCTCCCTCGTCGCCGTCGGCGCAGCCGTCGCCGCGGCCTTCGCCGCCACCGCCCCCGCGAGCACGGCCACGGCGGCGGACCCCGGCCCGGTGGTACAGGCGCAGCCGGAGGCCGGTCACGTCGCGCCCTGCGGCGCTGCCGGTGAGGGCGGCCAGTTCGCCGGGGAGCCGGGTGAGGTCCTCGACGGCCCGGGTGCGGCCGCCCAGGGTGCCCGCGATGAGCAGCAGTTCCTCCGTCTCCCAGGCGTCGCCGATGCCCACGACGTCGCAGTCGAAGGCGCCGGCGCACCGCTCGACGCGCTCGCGCAGCTCGGCCCGCGACTCGTAGCCGGGTTCGTTCTTGCCGTCGGTGAGGAGCAGGGCGTGGCGTACGTGGCTCTCGCGCCCGGCGGCGGGCAGTTCGCGGAAGAGCTGCCGGGCGCGTTCGAGCCAGGCGCCCATCGCGGTGCCGCCGCCGGGGGTGCAGCCGTACAGGGCGGCCTCGGCGGCGGCGCGTGACTCCGCGTGCGCGACGGCGAAACCCGGCCGCCGCGGGTGGATCATGGCGGTCCTGTCGCCCCCGGCGACCACGGCGAACAGCGCGCCGTCCGGGATGCGGGCCAGCGCGGACGTGGCGGCGGCGCGGGCGGCGGCGAGACGGCTCGGCGGGATCACCATCGAGGAGGAGTGGTCGATGAGCAGCACCTCCGCGAGCCGGGGCGGGTGCGCGGCGCCCGAGCTGTCCCGCCGGGCGGTCCCGGTGCCGTCGTCGGCCACTGGCCTGCGGACCGTCACGGTGACGACGGCGTACATCCGTGCGCTCTCCTCGGCGCCGGTGTGGCGCGGCCGGGGCAGCTCCACGACCTGGCTGACCTCCAGGCCGACGCGGGCCCGCACGGGGCCGGCGGCTCCGCTCAGCCGTCGCTCTGCGCCGAGGTGCTGTGCCTGATCCAGTCCTTGATGATCCTGCCCGGCCATGGGGTGTCCCTGTGGTGTCGTAGGGCGAAGGGGCGTACCGCGTAGGCGCGGTCGAGGAGCAGCTCGGCGAGCGGCACCCCGGACTCGCGCGGGGGCGCGTCACGCGCGGCCTGGTGGGCCAGGCCCCGGTAGAAGCGGGAGAGGTCCTTGCGCAGGGTCCGCTCGTCGGCGGGGAACTCCAGGCGCGGATCGGCCCGCGCGGCGACCGCCCGCAGCCCGGCGCCCGTCATCGGCCGGCCCCCGCCGGGCGGTGCGGCGAGGAGGCGGTGGGCGGCGCCCCACACCTCCGCCCGCATCCGGACGCGGGCCTGTACGTCGGTCAGGCCGTGCTCGAAGAACAGCGCGGCCAGGTCCCGCACGGCCGTGCCGAGCGCGTCCGCGTCCCGCGCGTGGTCGGCGCGCACCCGCACGGCGGCGGTACGGGCGGCCGTGCGGTGCCGGGAGTGCTGGGGCACGGCGTCGAGGGCGGCGATCGCGTCGGCCAGGGCGTCGGGCCCGCCGAGCGCCAGGCGCGCGCGGGCGGCGCCGAAGGCCGCGCTGCCGAGCGAGGGATTGCGCAGCCGTACGGCCTCGTAGAACGTGAGGGCCTCGTGCGGCCGGTCCAGGTGTTCGGCGCAGTGGCCGAGGGCCAGCTTGGGCGCGTACTCGCCGGGGATCGCGGCGTAGACCCGGTCGAAGTGGTCGCGGGCGGCGCCGACGTGGGAGCGGGCGAGGGCGAGCAGCCCGCGGTGCCAGTCGAGCCGCCAGTCGTGCGGGGCGCGTGCGGGGCCTATGGCGTCCTCGGCCAGGGTGAGCGCGGTCTCGGCCGCCGAGAGGGCGTCGGCGTCCGGCGGGCCGTCGTCCGTGCCCGGCGCGAGCCGCAGCCGCAGGCGGCAGCGGAGCAGCTGGACCTCGGGGGAGTCCCGCCAGTCGCCGGTGTGCTGGAGGAGCGCCTCCGGGTCGGCGTCGCCGAGCCTGCTCAGCTCCCCGTGGTGGTCGTCGTCCGGGTCGGGGCGCGGCACCGGCAGCCGCCGGGCGACCTGGGCCGGGGTGGGCGCGGGATGGCGGGCGGCGGCCCCGGGTGTCGCCCAGCGGGAGACGTCGGGCGCCGAGCCGAGCCCGCCGTCCAGGGCGTACGCGGACTGGAGGAAGAGCGGGGACGGCTCGAACGTCTCCACGCCGGTCCGCAGCGACCGGAGTTCGCGGAAGACGCCCCGGAGCTGGTCCTCCATCTCCCTGGCGGTGGCGAAGCGGTCGGCGCGCCGGGTGCGGGTGGCGCGGCGCAGCACCCGGGCGAGGGAGACCAGGCCGAGGCCGCGGTGCCCGGCGGAGGGCACGTCCAGCGGGCCGAGCGCGGAGAGCGCGGCGAGGTCGTGGCGGCTCCCGCCGATGCCGCACAGGGTGCGCAGCGTCTCGCCGAGGCTGAACAGGTCGTCGCGCGGATCGGATTCGCCGTGGTCGCCGACGCTCGGGGCGCGGTAGTCGTCGGTGGTCAGGCCCGGGGCGCCCGCGCGGCGCACGCTGCCGACGTCGATGAGTTTGATGGCGGAGCCGTCGTGCATGACGTTCGGCGGCTTCAGGTCGCCGTAGACCTTGCCGCGGTCCGGGGTGTGCAGATACGCGAGCCCGGCGAGGATGCGCACTCCGTAGGCGAGCGCGAACTCCAGGAACCGCTCGTGCCCGAACTCCTCGGGGTGCGCCTTGGCGCGTGCCCCCACCTCCTTGAGGGTGAGCCCGTCGACGTACTGGAGCACCAGGAAGTCGCCGACGCCCTCGTGGTGCCCGTAGTTGAACACCCGGATGAAACCGTCGTGGTTCAGCTCGACCAGCTCCTTGCGCTCGACCCGCAGGAGGCTGTACGAGTCGGCGGCGAGCTCCGCGTGCAGCATCTTGATGGCGACGGCACGGTCGTCGACCTTGGTGTCGTGGGCGAGGCAGACGTCGCCCATGCCGCCGTACCCGAGGAGCCGCACCAGGCGGTACTGACCGGCGAGCAGGGTGCCCGGCGGCAGCGGCAGCGCGCTGGGGCCGTCGAGCGGGTCCGGGCCGTCCGCCCGGTCCAGGAGCGTGATCTCGGGCAGGACCGTGGTGTCGGGGTTCTCCGGCGGCAGCGTGACGCGGGCGGGGCGCGGCGGCAGTGCGGCGGCGGGATCGGCGTGCACGACCCAGAACTGGGAGGACTCGCCTCGGCCGTACTCCCCGGCGTCCCGCGCCGCCCGCTCCCGCTCCCGCTCCCTCGTCCCCTCCCGCTCCGGGGAGGGCGCCGGTGCCGAGTGCCGACCCGTCTCCGGGTCCACGCGCTCGCCGCTGGCCAGGCAGTACCCGGTGGGCGTGACCGTGCCCGCGCACCCCGGGTGCGGGCAGGCCCTGACCGGCGTCATCCGGCACCGTCCGCCGCCGCGAGGCGCCGCACGACCCGCGTGAACGCCTCCACCGCGCGCTCGGCGTCGGCGAGCGGGCAGGGCCCCGCCATGAGCAGCCGCTGCGCCTCGCGGTAGGGGCCGACCGCCTCCGGGTGCTCGGCGAGACCGCGCCCGGCGAGCAGCGCGAGATGGTCGCGGAGCAGGGCCCGCAGCCGCAGATGCGCGTCGAGGACCGCGCGCAGTCCGGCCTCGGCGTCCTCGGCCCGTAAGAGGTAGGTGTCCACGGCCTGTTCGGCGTAGGAGAGCTTCTCCAGCAGGCGGGGTCCGCCCCGCCCGGTCAGGGGCCGCAGCTCGTCGCTGAGCTGCACCGTCCACAGCGCGGCCCGTGCCGCGTACCCGGTGGCCACCGGCGGGTCGACCACATGCGGCTCCACACGCTGGAAGAGCCGCCGGGCGCGCCGCTCGGCGTCGGCGAGGTCGTCGACGCGGGCGCCGATCCGCTGGAGCCACTGCGCGGCGCGCCCGGCGGGCAGCAGCCGCTCGGCCATCGCGTACGGGAACCCGTGCGTGCTGTCGCGCACCACGAGCAGCAGCCGCGCCCCCGCGTCGCTCAGCTCCCGCAGGACGCGGGCCGCCGCGCCCGGTTCGGTGGTCGACCGGTCGGCGTGCAGCACGGCCACGGCGGGCCGCCGGGGGACGGGCTGCCGCAGCCCGGCGTGCCGCAGCTCGTGCCGCAGCACGGCGAGCGCCTCGCGCAGCTCCGGCTGCTCGGGCTCGTCGAACGCGACCCCCTCCAGATCGAGGACGAGGCCGATGCTGCCGACCCGGGGAGTGATCCCGGCGCGGGAGAGGAGAGGGGCGCCGGTGTCCCCGGGGGCGGGCGGTTCCGTGCCGTCCGCCGCCGGTTCCAGGGGGCTCACCGCGAGCTGCGGGGCCTGTTCGCGG
The DNA here is from genome assembly GCF_041028215.1 of Streptomyces flavofungini. Taxonomy (GTDB): domain Bacteria; phylum Actinomycetota; class Actinomycetes; order Streptomycetales; family Streptomycetaceae; genus Streptomyces; species Streptomyces flavofungini_B. The sequence continues at coordinate 261 of NZ_JASKYR010000832.1, read as the reverse complement.
TCGGCCATGTTCAGGACCACGTACAGCGCCTGGCGGGCCCGTTCGTCGTCCTGGGCGATGAAGAGGACCTCGGTGTCGAAGGCGCCCGCGTCCGCGTTGAGCCAGCGGGTGACGGTGCGCTGGAGGCCGTGCGGGCGGGCCGCGCGGGCCGCCTCGGCGGAGACCACGCGGTGTCCCGGCACGGCGTGCGGCCCGGTCACGTACCGCTCGGCGAACCGCCGGAAGTACTTGGCGACGGTGGCCGCCGGGATCATGTAGCCG
>NZ_JASKYR010000831.1:0-3362 GCF_041028215.1 Streptomyces flavofungini | reverse complement strand
GGGTTTCCCATGGGGGAACGCGGGTATCCCGCGCGGGGTTGAGCGCCCGCCCCCGCGCGAGGGGCCGCCCCCGCGCGAGGGGCCGCGCCGGAAGCCGCTAGCTCGCGCCCCAGCCTCCGTCGACCGGGATCGAGGCGCCCGTCAGGTAGCCGGTGTGGGCACCGCAGAGCCAGAGGGCGACGGCGGCGACCTCGGCGGGCTCGATGAGCCGCTTGATCGCGGACCGTTCGAGGAGGACATCGCTCACGACGTCCTCCGGCGCGATGCCGTGCACCGCCGCCTGGTCGGCGATCTGCCCCTCGACCAACGGCGTACGGACATAACCGGGGTTCACGCAGTTGCAGGTCACCCCGTGCGGAGCGGCTTCGAGGGCGGCCACCTTGCTCAGGCCCTCAAGGCCGTGCTTGGCGGCGACGTAGGCGGACTTGTACGGGCTCGCCCGCAGCCCGTGGACGCTGGAGATGTTCACGATCCGGCCCCAGCCGCGCCCGTACATGTGCGGCAGACAGTGCCGCAGGAGCAGGAAGGGCGCGGTGACCATCAGGCGCTGGATGCGCTCGAAGCGGTCGGGCGGGAACTCCTCGATGGGGGCGACGTGCTGGGTGCCCGCGCTGTTGACCAGGATGTCGACGGCGGCGGGCAGGGCGGCGAGGGCGTCGGCGTCGGTGAGGTCGACGGCGTGCGGCACCCCGCCCACCGCGTCCGCCACGGCCTTGGCCGACTCCGCGTCCACGTCGACGACATGGACCAGGGCGCCCGCGGCGGCGAACGCCTCGGCGCACGCCCGCCCGATGCCGCTGCCGCCCCCGGTGACCAGGGCGGACCGTCCGGTGAGGACCACGCCGTCGGTACGCGGKGCCCCGGGCGGGGCCCCGGGGTGTCCGCTCGTCATGCCCGTGCCCGGAACGCTTTCGCTCGTCATGCCGGGAACGCTAGAGAGGCGGCCCGGGATCCTCCCATGGTCGCGGACACCACAGCGGCGGGCCTCCGGGTGTGGGGGAACGACATCGGCGGCACGGGCGCACGGTGCCCCGGGCCCATCCCGTACGGCGCCGAGGCTTGCGAGGTCCTTGGGCCCGCGTTCCGTGAGGCGCCGCGTCTCGGCCACATCGTCGCCGGTTTTGTCACCCGTCCGGGTGCCATGTCCGCCCGGAACCGCGCCCCGAACCCCGCAGGCGGGCGGCGGTGGCACGGCGGCGGAAATGATTCTTCCGCCAACTCCCGTGTTGTCTAGACCCATTGACAGCCCTGATGCCGCTCCCTAATGTCGCAGGCACCGCTCGAACATCGTAAACGCACATCGACCATGCGTGGGGGGTTCGTGAACAGCACAGCAGGTGCCGGCGACATTGGAATGGCAGCCCCCCAAAACCGCGAAGGTCTGCCCATCGTCAGCCTGGACCAGGCGCACTCGCCGCAGAAGGTCCTCGCGCACGGTGAATTGCTGCGGCGTTTCGTGGCGGACCAGGAGATCAAGCCGGTCCACATGAGGATCGGCATCATGGGCGCCTGCAATATGCGCTGCAATTTCTGCAACTTCCACTCTCCCAACGAAGAGCAGTTCTACGACCTGTTCTCGTTCAAGGACTCGATCGCCACCGACAAGGCGGTCACCCTGCTCCGCGAGTTCGCCGAGAACGACGGCCGCGCCGTGACCTTCTGCGGCAGCGGCGAGTGCACGATCCACCCCGGGTACACCGAGATCTGCGACGCGGGGCACGCGGCGGGCCTGCGCATCGGCCTGATCACCAACGGCTCGCGGCTCGGCCGTCCCAAGGTCGCCGACTGCGTCGCCGCGACCCACACCTGGGTCCGGATCGGCCTGAACGCGGGCACGGAGAAGACGTTCGACGACATCACCCGCGACCGCGAGCAGACGTTCTCGCGGTTCATCGGCTCCGTCGGCAGGCTCCGCGAGAAAGCCGTCGACCCCGACTTCCGCATCGGCTTCAACTACGTGATCACCCTGCAGAATTACCGGGAGATCATCGAGGCGGCCCATATCGCCCGCGATTCCGGCGCGCATTACGTACGCTTCGAACCGGAGTTCTACAGCGCACTCGGCCACGACACCATCGAATCCGTGATGCCGGAGATCAGCGAGTCCCTCACCCGGGCCGCCGCACTCTCCACGGACGCCTTCGAAGTGTCCGTGCCCAAGCTGGACCGCGGCCCGATGGATCAGGTCGACGAGGTGGAGGGCGACTTCGAGCGCTGCCACTACAGCCGATTCGTGACGGCTGTCGGCGCCGACGGAAATCTCTACCCGTGCCCCCAGGTCCACCTGAACAGCCGTTATCTGATCGGCAATGTCGTCGAACAGGGATACGCGGAAGTACTGGAAGGCGGCCCGCGCGCGGAATGGGAGGCCTCCAACCCGCGCAGGACCGACCTCTGCAAATCCTGCTTCTACCGCCCCCAGAACGAACTCCTCGAACTGCTCAAGCGCGGCCAGATCAAACTCGACGAGGCGCTGGACGCCTACGCGCTGGAAGTGCCGAGCACCCTGCACGGCGACTTCGTCTGAGCCGCACATGCAGTCACGTCACCTGAGCCGGCTCCTCGCCGACGAGCCGGCCCTGCGCTCCGCCTCCTCCCTGACCGCCGACGAGCGCGGCGCGCGCACCCGCCGCCTGCGCTCGGTGGTGGAGCGCCTGGCCCGCGTCGAGCGGGCGCCCCTGACGATCACGGAGGCCACCGCGTCGGCCCGCGACGGGCTGCACCGCGAGAACCTGCTCCTCACCTCCCCCGTACGCGGCTCCTTCCACGGCACGCTGCTCGCCCCGCGCGGCACCGTCCACGGCCCCGCCGTCCTGGTCCTCGGCGGCAAGAACGCGCGCCTGGACCAGCTGACCGGCGACACCCCGCCCGACCACCCCGACCGCAACGTCGCCGAACAGCTCGCGCACGCGGGCTTCGTCACCCTCTCCTTCGACCACGGCATCGGCGGCGGCCTCGACGAGGAGCGCAGGGCGGGGCGGGACGAGGGAGCGCTGCTCGCCCACGCCTTCGCCCTCACCGGACGCTCCTTGCTCGGCGCGCTCACCGGCGACGCCCTCGGCGCCCTCGACCTGCTCGCCGGGCATCCGCTGGTCGACGCCGGGCGCGTGGGCCTGTTCGGCCACAGTCTCGGCGCGGCGGTCGCCCTGCACACCGCCCTGCTGTCCGAGGACCGGACCCCGCCGCTCTGCGCGGCGAGCCACCTCGGCAGCTATGCCGCCCTCTTCGCACGGCTCCTGACCGGCCACGAAGGCGCGGTGCTCCCCGGCGTCCTGGAGTACGCGGACCTGCCCGACCTGTACGCGGCGCTGGCCCCCGCCCCGCTCCAGCTCCAGTACGGCACGGCCGACTCCTACCTCGAC
>NZ_JASKYR010000830.1:0-3253 GCF_041028215.1 Streptomyces flavofungini | reverse complement strand
TGCTGGGGGTGGCCGATGTGGAGACGCCGAGGGCGCGCCCGGCGGCGATCGCCATGAGCCACTCGTCGGTGTTGGAGACGTCGACGGTCGCGCGGGGCCGGGCGCCGGGCGGCCAGAGATCGGTGGTCGTGGTGCCCGAGACGCTGTTGAGCGCGATCGGATGACCGGCGAGATCCGCCAGGGTGATCCGGGGCAGGGCGGCGAGGGGACTGTCGGCGGGCATGACCGCGACGCGCTCCTCGTGCCGCAGCAGCTCCGTGCGGAGCCCGGGGCCGGTCACCGCGCCGCGCAGCAGGGCCACGTCGACCGTGCCCCGGGTGAGACCCGCCGTGCGGTCGTCGACGCGGAGCAGCTCAAGGGGGACGTCGGGCCTGGTCTCGTCCCAGCGGCGCAGCAGCGGGACCGTGTGGTCGCCGAGCGCCGCCCAGGTGTGGCCGAGCCGCAGCGGCCAGGCGCTCAGGGACCCGGGGTCCAGGGCGCTGTCGACGGCGGCGACGGCGACGGCGGCCTTGTCGCGGAAGGTGCGGCCCCGCGCGGTGAGCTCCAGGTGGTGGGTGGAGCGGTCGGCGAGCAGGGCGCCCAGATGGTCTTCGAGCTGTCGCAGGGTCCGCGAGAGCGCGGGCTGGCTCAGCCGGAGCCGCGCGGCGGCGCGGGTGACGTTGCCCTCGTCGGCGATGGCGAGGAAGGCCCGCAGATGCCGCAGCTCGATGGTCATGCCTTGGGAGCATAACCGGGGCCCGGCCACGACCCCGCCCTGCGCCTTCGGTGGAGTGGGCGCGCGGGCGGCCGTCGGCGTGGTTATTGTTTGCCGACCCTCGTCGACTGGAGTTGCCATGAGTACGCCGCCGCCCGCCACCCCCGAGTACGTCGGCAGGGAGCGGACGGGCGCGGCGGGCCGCGGCCCCATCAGCGTGACGTGGTCGCTCGGGGACCCCACGCGTGACCTGGACGCCAACGTCGTGCGCCTCGCCCCCGACGCGTACATCGCCGAGCACACCGAGACCGTCCTCGGCGTCCTGGTGACCGTCCTTGCGGGCGCGGGCGAGGTGCGTACGCCCGATGACGTCTTCCCGCTGCGGCCCGGCGTCCTCGCCTGGCTGCCCGTCGGGACGACCCGCTCCGTGCACGCGGGCCCGGAGGGCCTGACGTACACGACCGCCCACCGCCGCAGGCCGCCGATGGGCATCGGTTCGGCGCGCCTCGCGCAGGAGGCGGGCGAGGCCGCCTGTCTGCTCGACCGCGTCTGCCCCGACTGCGGCCGCCTCGCCACCGAACGCGACGCCCGCTTCTGCGCACGGTGCGGGTCGCCGCTGGCCGAGAGGTGACGCTCGCCCGTACGTCCCACCCGTACGCACGGAGTATCCGTTCGCCGCACCCGAGTTGAGGACCAGAGGCAAGACCCGGACCGAGGTCCGGACTTCAGCGCACCACCGTCGGAGGAGAAGTCATGTCCCTCAGTGTCGAAGAGCGTGAACAGTTCCTGGCCGAACCGCACATCGGGGCGCTCGCCGTGGCGGCGGAGGACGGGCGGGCGCCGCTCACCCTGCCGATCTGGTACCAGTACGCGCCCGGTGGCGAGCTGTGGGTGATGACCGGACGCCACTCCAAGAAGGGCCGCCTGATCGAGGCGGCGGGTCGCTTCTCGCTGATGGTGGACCGCCTTGAGCCGACGATCCGGTACGTCTCCGTGGAGGGCCCCGTCGTCCGCACCGAGGACGCCACCATCGAGCGGCTCCGGGAGATCTCGGCGCGCTACCTCCCGGCCGACAAGGTCGAGGGGTACGTGGAGTTCGCCTCGAAGGAGCACGGCGAGCAGGCCCTGTACTACCTGCGCCCCGAGCACTGGTACTCCTCGGACCTCGGCACGGTGTGACCGCCCCGCGGCCGGGCCCCTGAGAGCCTGTGTCATATCCCCGGTCGGACCGTCTCCCCGAGGGGGAGGCGGTCCGGACTCACGACGCGTGACCCATGACGCGTCACTCATGACGCGTGACTCATGAGTCGGGGCGGCGGTACGGGCGTCGTGTCCGGCGGGACTACGACGCGCGCAGGCCACCCTCCATCAGCGGCACCCCGGCCTGCCCGACGGTCTTCACGGCGTCCAGGCCCGTCTTGGCGACGTGCAGGGCGGTCTTCGTGGCGAAGACCGCGTCCTCGGCGGTCTCCGAGGGGTCGGCCAGCGTGCTCCCGACCGCCCTGCCGAGGCTGTTCCCCTTGCCCTCGCCGTCCGCGGCGGGCGTGGCGGCGTGGGCGGTTCCCGTCAGGGCGAGGGTGGCGGCGGCGAGGGTGACGGCGGCGAGTACGCGGTTCTGGTTGTTCATGCCTTCCTCAACGGGTCAGGGCCGGTGAGGATGCGTCCTCCCCGGTGATCCGGGGGCGGATTCCACCGTCGGGGCGAACGCCCGGAGCCCCGTGATGGGCCCGCACCGAATGCGCGCTCCAGCCGTTACATCCCTTATGGGTGATTTTGACAGTGGATGCGTAGCTTCGTAGATGTCGCCGCTGAGGGCGGCCATCACACAGCCAGGAACCGAGCCTGAAGGGCCTTAGTCACCATGCGTACTGCCCGCACCCTGCGTAACAGCGTCATCGCCGTCGTCGCCACCGCCGGTATCGGCCTCGGGGCCGCTTCCGGAGCCGTCGCCGCCGAGCCCACCGGCAGGACGGCCTCCGCCGTCAGCGGCGTCGAGTCGATCGCCCATGCCAAGGCCAAGCGGACCTACGTGAAGAGCGTGAAGCTCCGCGACGGCTCGACCGCCAGGATCTACAAGCTGGGCAAGAACAGGGCACAGGCCGAGATATGGGTCAAGGGCCACAAGGCCGCCACGCTGACGGCCAGGGGCAAGAACGTGACCGTCAACCACAACGGCCTCCACATCAGGCTCACCCCCAAGGGCACGGTCACCTCCTGGATGGACAGCGTGAAGCCGAAGCCGAAGCCGAAGCCCAAGCCCGCCCCGCACAAGCGGGTGCTCGTCGCCTCACCGACCCTCGCCGACGGCTCCAGCGCCAAGGTCTACAAGCTGTCGGCCCACCACTACCAGGCCGATCTCTTCGGCAGCGGCGGCAGGACCGGCACCCTGGACGCTAACGGCCGCGCCGACTACGGCCAGAACAACGGCCTGCACGGCGCCCTCCAGCCCGACGGGCGGCTCTCCTCCTGGGTGGACGAGCCCGACCCGGTGCCCGCGCCGGACAACGACGGCACGAAGCCCGCCCCGCGGCCCACCCCGGACACCGACGACGTCAAGCC
>NZ_JASKYR010000083.1:0-17484 GCF_041028215.1 Streptomyces flavofungini | reverse complement strand
GCCGTGTGCGGTCCCGGGGCGAGGTAGGCCGGGGGCCGCGCGGTGGCGCGGGCGGCGCCGACCGGCTCGCGCGCGGGCGTCTCGCCGTCGGCGGCGGGCCGCTGCTGCACGATCGCGGGCACGCCCACCGGGGCGGGCGCGGGCTCGGGCACCGGTGCCGCGGCACCGGTGCGACGGCCGCGCCAGGTCTCGCGGACGCGGAAGATGACGGCCTCCACGCGGGTGATCAGCGGCTCGAACCAGGGCAGCGCGAGCAGGATCAGCAGACCCGCGGCCCAGCCGAGGAAGACGTCGCTCAGCCAGTGCGTACCGAGGTAGACGGTGGTCAGTCCGACGCTCAGGGAGACCACGGCGGACAGCGCCGACAGATAGCGGCGGGTGCGCGGAGTGGAGGCCAGATAGGCCAGGATTCCCCAGGTCACGACGGCGTTGGCGGTGTGGCCCGAAGGGAATATATCGCCGTCCTGCCACATCTCGTTCGAGCCGATGACGGTGGCGTAGTGCGGGCCGAGGCGGCCCATGCCGATCTTGGCGGCGCCGACGGTGACGTTGAGCAGGAGCAGGGCGGCGCCGAACATGAGCAGCGGGCGCAGCGTGTGCTGCCGCCAGGAGCGCCAGCCGAGCCAGGCCGCGACCATGACGGCGGTGGGGCCGCGCTGGCCGAGGACGACCCAGTAGTCGAGGAAGGCGTGGATCTCCGGCCACTGCTGGTAGGGCCGGAAGAACATGACCTGCCAGTCGAACCGCACCAGCCACGTGGTGGCGAGCACGGCGACGACGATGGCCAGGTAGAACGCCAGGGTCGCGCCGAAGAGCACGACCCTGTGCCGGCTCATCCTCGGCTGATCGAGGTGGGCCGGCCGTTCCGGCTCACGGTCCAGCCGGGCGAAGACCCGGTCAAGACGGGTGAGGTTTCGTTCGGTACGCACCCAATCGACGTTACAGCGAGTGAGTCTGGCACTAGGCCGATTCAGTGGCTTTGTGATGACGATGTGATGTGGGATTGCTCTCAGGGCGGGACTTATTCCCCGGGATTCCTTATTCACTCCTCACGTACTTACCCAATTCGTTGATCGTTTTCGACGCCGTTTTATGTCCCTTATGAATTCGTTCACCGGGGGCTGGCGGAGAATTTCCCGAACGGCCGCCGGTGGCCGCGCTTAACGATCATGACCTGATCACGGCGGGCCCGAGCCGTGCAGCCAGAACGCCCCATAGACCGCGCTCGCCGCCGCCACGCCCCCGAGGATCAGCGCCGACCTCGCGGTACGCAGCCGCGCCAGCGCCACCGCGAGCGGCAGGAGCAGCGGGAAGGCGGGGAGGAGCAGCCGCGGCTTCGAGCCGAAGTAGCCGGCCGCGCAGAGCGCGAGCGCCACGACGACGCCGGTATAGAGGAGCAGCGGCAGCGGCTGGCGCTGCCGTACGCCGGTCACGTACAGCCAGACCACCAGCGCCACACCGATGATCAGACCGGTGCCCGCGAGCGCCCCGGGCGCCGAGGTGAACTTCTCCCCGACGAAGCGCGCGAAGGCGTAGCCGAAGTCGAAGCCGTTGCCCCAGCCCGCCTGGACGTCGAGGTAGCCGAGGAGCCCGCCGCCGGTGCGGTGGCCCACCCAGAGCACATAGCCCGCGGCGCCCAGCGGCGCGAGGAGCACGCCGAGGAGCATGCGCGGGGCGGCCCGCCGCTCCCGGTACACCTGGACGGCGGCCGTCACCCAGATCGCGGCGACCACCGCCGCGCCCACCGGACGGGTCAGACCCGCGAGGGAGGCGAGCACGCCCGCCGTCACCCAGCCCCCCGTGAGCAGCGCGTACAGCGACCAGGCGGCCAGCGCCGTGAACAGGGACTCGCTGTACGCCATCGACTGCACGATCCCGACCGGCAGCACCGCCCACAGCACGGCGGCGCAGATCCCGGCCCGCCGCCCGTACACATGGTCGGCGACCGCGAAGATCCCGGCGGCGGCGCAGAGCGAGGCGAGCCAGCTCACCACGAGCCCGGCATCGGCGTGACCGAGCGGGCTCACCGCCGAGACGAGCCGCTCCAGCCAGGGCAGGAGCGGGAAGAACGCCAGGTTGGAGTGGACGCTGCCGTCCGGCAGGCGCACCTCCCAGCCGTAGCCGTGCGCGGCGACCCGGGTGTACCAGAGCGAGTCCCAGCGGGCGGTCAGCAGCGTGTGCGGGCTCTTTCCGGCCGCCGCGCCCCACACCGCGAGCACCGCTAGGCCGAGCGCGCGCACCGCCGCGTACCCGAGGAGCGCGGGCCCGGCCCGGCGCAGGAGGTGGCCCCCCGAGGGCGGCGCGGAGTGTTGATCAAGGTCGGTCACGGGGTCGATTATCGGCCGGGGGAGGAGTGCGGCGCCCGCCAGGGGGCATGTCCCGATGTGGACGCGTGGTGCACGCCACACGGCATCCGCGCAACCGTGAGAGGTCCGCCACGCGCCCCTGGCGTGAACTCGCGTACGCTGGCGGCTCACTCGCCTTGTCCGCGCCGCCGTCCGTGCCGCAGGAGCAGGGATTCCCCATCCCGCAGGCCGCCGATGCGAGGGACCACTGGGAGGTACGCACATGTCCGGGACGACCACGGCCGCGGGACCGCAGGGCCGTCGGGGATCCGGGGCCCGTGCCGGGGCCAATCGCTGGGTCGTGCTCGTCGTCCTCTGCGTCAGCCTGCTGCTCGTCGCCGTCGACGCCACCGTGCTGCACGTCGCCGTGCCCGCGGTCACCGAGGACCTGCGGCCCGGCGCGATCGAGCTGCTGTGGATCGTCGACATCTACCCGCTGGTCTGCGCCTCGCTCCTCATCCTCTTCGGCACGCTCGGCGACCGCGTCGGCCGCAGACGCGTGCTGCTCCTCGGATACGCCCTCTTCGGTGTCGCCTCGGCCGTCGCCGGGTTCGCGGACAACGCGCAGGTCCTGATCGCGGCACGGGCGCTGCTCGGGGTCGGCGGTGCGATGATCATGCCCGCGACGCTGTCGATCCTGCGCCAGGTCTTCCCCGACCGGCGCGAGCGCGCCGTCGCCATCGGCATCTGGAGCGCGGTGGCCGCGGTCGGCGCGGCCGTCGGGCCGCTGCTCGGCGGGTTCCTCCTCGAACACTTCTGGTGGGGCTCGGTCTTCCTCATCAACATTCCGCTGATGCTGGTCAGCCTGCCCGTCGGCCGCTGGCTGCTGCCCGAGTCGACCGGGAGCGGCGACGGGCCCTGGGACGTGGTCGGCGCGCTGATGGCCGCGGGCGGGCTCTTCGGCGTCGTCCTCGGCGTGAAGCGCCTCGGCGGCGGGGAGTCACCGCTCGGCGTGACGACCCTGGCCGCGCTGGCCGTGGGGGTGGCGCTGCTCGCCGGGTTCGTGCGCAGGCAGCGGCGGCGGAAGCATCCGCTGGTCGATCTGTCGATGTTCGCGCGGCCCGCGTTCAGCACCTCGGTCGGCTGCATCGTGCTCGCCATGCTCGCCCTGGTCGGTCTCGAACTGATCGCCGCGCAGTACCTCCAGCTCGTGCTCGGCCTCTCCCCGCTGGAGACCGGCCTGCGGCTGCTGCCGCTCACCCTCGCCGCGATGGCCGCGGGCCTCGCCGGATCGAGGATGCTGCACCGCTTCGGGCCGCGCGCCATGGTCTGCTCCGGCTTCTGCCTCACCGCGCTCGCCGTGCTCGTCCTCACCGGCATGGGCGGCACCGCCAACGACGTGCTGCTGCTCATCGGCTTCGTGCTGCTCGGCCTCGGCCTGGAGACCACGCTCTTCGGTGCGTACGAGTCGATGCTCAGCGAGGCGCCGCCCTCCCAGGCGGGCGGGGCGGCGGCGATCGGCGAGACGTCCTACCAGCTCGGCGCGGGCATCGGGATCGCGCTGCTCGGCAGCGTCATGAACGCGGCGTACGCGCCGGGGCTCTCCTCGGTACGGGGGGTGCCCGCGGCGGACAGTGCCGCCGCCGGGCACTCGCTCGGTGAGGCGTACGAGGTGGCCGCGCGGCTCGGCGGAGCGCCGGGCGATGCTCTGCGCTCGGCCGCGCGGGACGCCTTCGTGCACGGGCTGCATGTGACGTTGCTCGTCAGCGCGGGTCTTCTGCTGGTCGGGGCGCTCGCGGCGTTGCGCCTGCCGCGCGGCATGGACTGTTCCTCCGCCGCTTCCTCCGGGGCGGGGCATGAGGCGGGGCCCGAGGCCGGACCCGAGGCGGGTGTGCCCGCGCCGCGGGAACCCTCGCGGGTCGGGGCCGAATCCTCCGCGCGGTGAGTTCCGCCGCTCCCGCCGGGCTGGTCAGGAGCGGCGCGGGACGCTCTGGACGTGGGGGAGACTGCGTCGTAACGTCGGCGCGAGTCGTAGCTAACTACCAGTGCTAGTTTTGTGTTGCCGGAGGTTCGCATGTCCGCAAGTGCCCGCACCCCGCTGCCGCCCTTCGACCCCGCCGATCCGCTGGGCATCGACGACCTGCTCGACCCGGAGGACCTCGCGATCCGCGACACCGTCCGCTCCTGGGCGGCCGACCGGGTCCTGCCGCACATCGCCGACTGGTACGAGAAGGGTGAGCTGCCCGGCATCCGGGAGCTCGCCGGGGAACTCGGCTCCATCGGGGCGCTCGGCATGTCCCTGAAGGGCTACGGGTGCGCGGGCGCGACCTCCGTGCAGTACGGGCTCGCCTGCCTGGAGCTGGAGGCCGCCGACTCCGGCATCCGCTCCCTCGTCTCCGTGCAGGGCTCCCTCGCCATGTACGCCATCCACCGCTTCGGCTCCGAGGAGCAGAAGCGGCGGTGGCTGCCGGGGATGGCCGCGGGCGAGATCATCGGCTGCTTCGGCCTGACCGAGCCCGACCACGGCTCCGACCCCGCCTCCATGCGTACGCACGCCAAGAAGGACGGCACCGACTGGGTGCTCAGCGGGCGCAAGATGTGGATCACCAACGGCTCGGTGGCCGGTGTCGCCGTCGTCTGGGCCCAGACCGACGAGGGCATCAGGGGCTTCGTCGTGCCCACCGACAGCCCCGGCTTCTCGGCGCCCGAGATCAAGCACAAGTGGTCGCTGCGGGCCAGCGTCACCAGCGAGCTGGTCATGGACGACGTACGGCTGCCCGCCGACGCGGTCCTGCCCGAGGGGGTGGGCCTGAAGGGTCCGCTGAGCTGTCTCTCGCACGCCCGCTACGGCATCGTCTGGGGCGCGATGGGCGCGGCGCGCTCGTCCTTCGAGGCGGCCGTGGAGTACGCGAAGACCCGCGAGCAGTTCGGCCGGCCCATCGGCGGCTTCCAGCTCACCCAGGCCAAGCTCGCCGACATGGCGGTCGAGCTGCACAAGGGCATCCTGCTTGCCCACCACCTCGGACGGCGCCTCGACGCGGGCAGGCTCCGTCCCGAGCAGGTCAGCTTCGGCAAGCTCAACAACGTACGGGAGGCGATCGAGATCTGCCGCACGTCCAGGACCATCCTGGGCGCCAACGGGATCTCCCTCGAATACCCCGTCATGCGGCACGCGACGAACCTCGAATCGGTGCTCACCTACGAGGGCACCGTCGAGATGCATCAGCTCGTTCTGGGCAAGGCGCTCACCGGCCTTGACGCCTTCCGGTGACCGGCCTCCCGGTGCTCCGGACGGGTTCGGTGAGCCGCCTCGCCCGCTAGCTCTGGTTGAAGAATCCGTCCGACGGGCGACCCGACGCCTCGCCGTTGACGATGTTCGTGTCGGCGGGGGTCAGCAGGAAGACCCGCGTCGCCACGCGCTCGATCGAACCGCGCAGGCCATAGGTGAGGCCCGCCGCGAAGTCGACCACGCGCTTGGCGTCCGTGGGGTCCATGGACGTGAGATTCATGATGACCGGGACACCGTCACGGAACAGCTCGCCGATGCCGCGGGCGTCCCTGAAGCTGTTCGGGGTCACCGTCCCGATGCGGCGCTCCTGCTCCTGGGCCTTCTCGTTCGCCACCCGCACGCGCGGGTCGGTGACCCAGGCCTCCGGCTGGTCGGGCCCCTCGGCCCGGTCGTCTTCGTAGCCGTCGTCGTAGTAACGCTCGTCGTTGTTGTCGTCAACGAGGCCAAGCCAGGCACTCGCCTTGCGCACCGATCCCATGGACGCCTCCTCTCGCAGCGGTTTCCCTGCTTTCCGCGTTCCTATCGTCGTCCATGATGCGGATGCTGCGCCAAGTGGATAGTCGCCGCGCGGGGTTTTCGTGACGGTACTGGTGCAGAGTCAACACGCCGACGCACGTGGTACTTCAAGGGTCCTGCTGTGTACGGCTGCTGACAGTGAGTGAAATATGATTTCTCCCGGCGTACGGGTGACGGCCGGGGCGTCCGGGTGAACGGCCCCCTCGTTACGATGCCCCGAGATCATCGGTTTATCAGCTCGGGCCACTCGGGGGAGTCGTCTTGTTCGGAATCGTCAGGCCCTGCGCGCACCGCCTCGGTGACGGACTCAAGGCGCAGTGGATGGCCCATCTGTGCGGGCTCTGCCTCGCGCTCCGCGGCGACCACGGGCAGTTCGCACGGGTGGTCACCAACTACGACGGCCTGATCATCTCGGTCCTGACGGAGGCTCAGACCGAGCGCTCCGACGGCGGGCGGCGCACCGCGGGGCCCTGCCCGCTGCGCGGGATGCGGACGGCGTCCGTGGCGCGCGGCGAGGGGGCGCGCCTGGCCGCCGCCGTGTCGCTGGTGCTCGCGTCGGCGAAGGTCCGCGACCATGTCGTCGACGGGGACGGGCTGCTCGCCCGCCGCCCGGTGGCCGTCGCCGCCCGACGCGTGGCCAGGAGCCGACCGGGGCCGACGTGGGGTTCGACACGGGGGTCCTGCTGGCTGCCGTCGAACGGCAGTCCGGCATCGAGGCCTTGGCGGGGCCCGGCACCTCGCTCCTCACGGTCACCGAACCGACCGAGACGGCCACCGCGGCGGCCTTCGCTCACACCGCGGTGCTGGCCGGACGGCCCGGCAACGTGGCGCCGCTCGCCGAGGCCGGACGGCTCTTCGGGCGTCTCGCGCATCTGCTCGACGCCGTGGAGGACAGGGAGGCCGACGCCGCGTCGGGTGCGTGGAACCCGCTCGCCGCGACCGGTACGTCCCTCGCGGAGGCGCGACGCCTCGCCGACGACGCGCTGCACGGCATCCGCCTCGCGCTGCGCGACGCCGCGTTCACCGACGGAAAGCTGGTCCACGTCCTCCTCGCGCACGAGCTGCGCCGCTCGGTCGACCGCGCCTTCGGCACGGGGTCGTGCGGCCACACCCATCAGGTGACGGCCCATCAGCCCGACCACCGGGGACAGGGCTCCTTCGGCCCTCCGCAGACCGGAGGGCCCTATGGACAGCAGAATCCGTACGGGGGCGGGAACCCGTACGGGGGCGGCGACCCGTACGGCGGTGGCAATCCGTACGGAGGCGGCAACCCGTACGGCGGCGACGTGCCCGGCGGTCCGGGCGGTCCGGGCGGTCCCGGCGGACCCGGCGGACCCGGCGGTTTCGGCGGTGGCGGTCACGGCTTCGATCCGGGGCCGTCCCAGCCGGGCAAGCCGGGCAAGCGGGGCTTCTGGGCGGGGTGCGCGGTGGCGATCGGGCTCTGCTGCACCTGCAAGATGTGCTGCGCCGACGAGTACGAGGGTCCGTGGTCCCGCAAGAAGCGCGAGGGCTGCTGCAACAACTGCGACTGCGGATGCGACAGCGGCTGCTGTGGCTGCTGCGAGTGCTGCAGCTGCTGCGACTGCGGTCTGTAGAGCCCGGGGCCGATGGCCCGCGCCCTACGGCCGCTCTCCCTCAGGGGGTGCCTACTGGCTCGCCTGTTTTGCGGATGGTTCAATTCCGGACATTCCCGGGGTGGGGTGTGGGCGTGCCGAGCGCCCTCCCCGGGGGCGGGCCGAGTCCCGGCGGAGAGCCGCTGACCGGCGAGGTCCGCCTCGGTGGCGAGCCGGGCTGCTGGCTCGGCGGTGGCGAACACACGCTCCCGGTGAGCGTGGTGGGGGACGGCTCGCGCTGGGCCGTCGACTGCTACCGGTCGCTGCCGCCACCCCGGGCGACGGCCGAAAGCCGCCCTTGTGCGGCCTGACAGCACCCCCCAATACTCCCGAGCAGCGCTTGCCAGGAGCATGGCGTAAACGGAAGCCGGACTTGCTCTTCGGCTGCGCCTCACGGGTCCCCAACCCACACGGACCCACTGACTTCCCTCGGGAGGAACGAACGTGAGGATCAAGCGCACCACCTCAGGCCCCGCGAGACACACCCGTCTGCTCGCCGTCGCCACCGGACTCGTCGCCGCGGGAGCGCTCGCGGTACCCGCCGCCAGCGCCCACGACGGCACGGCCACCTTCAGCGCCTCGCAGCTGGAGCAGGCGAGCGACGCCGTGCTCGGCGCCGACGTCGCGGGCACCGCCTGGGGCGTGGACCCGAAGACCAAGCAGGTCGTCGTCACCGCCGACAGCACCGTCTCCAAGGCGGAGATCGCCGAGCTCAGGGCGGCGGCGGGCGCGAACGCGGGCGCCCTGAAGATCGAGCGGACGCCGGGCACGTTCCAGAAGTACATCTCCGGCGGCGACGCCATCTACGCGAGCAGTTGGCGCTGTTCGCTCGGCTTCAACGTCCGCAACGGCAGCACCTACTACTTCCTGACCGCCGGGCACTGCACCGACGGCGCGGGCACCTGGTGGTCCAACTCGGCGAAGACGACCGTGCTCGGCACGACGTCGGGGTCCAGCTTCCCGACGAACGACTACGGCATCGTCAAGTACACCAACAACTCGGTGACCAAGTCCGGCACCGTGGGCAGCCAGGACATCACGCGCGCCGCCGACGCCACGGTGGGCCAGAACGTCACCCGCCGCGGGTCCACCACCGGCACGCACACCGGCCGGGTCACCGCGCTCAACCAGACCGTCAACTACGGCGGCGGCGACGTGGTCTACGGCATGATCAAGACCACGGTCTGCGCCGAGCCCGGCGACAGCGGCGGCCCGCTGTACGCCGGTTCGACGGCGCTCGGTCTGACCTCCGGCGGCAGCGGCAACTGCTCCTCCGGCGGAACGACCTTCTTCCAGCCGGTCACCGAGGCGCTGCGCGCGTACAACGTGAGCGTCTACTGATCCGAACGGCCCCGAGGGCCCCGTACCGCACGTGAGACAGCAGCAGGCGCAGGACGAGCCCCCGCCCGGCTTTCCGGACGGGGGCTCGCTCTTGCCCGGGGGGCGAGCTACCTTCGAAGAGCACGCCCAACACGCCCAATTCGGACCCTGGGGGGCCGGCATGGTCGAGGAGCTGGTGGCGGCGGGGGTGGCCGTCGGGGCTGCCGGAGCGGTCTATGTCCTGGCGGCGGCGCGCGTCGTCAAGCAGTACGAGCGGGGCGTGGTCCTGCGGCTCGGAAAGCTCCAGCGCGCGGTGCGCGGACCGGGGTTCACCATGATCGTGCCGTTCGTCGACCGGCTCCGCAAGGTCAACATGCAGATCGTGACGATGCCGGTCCCCGCGCAGGACGGCATCACGCGCGACAACGTCACGGTCCGCGTCGACGCGGTCATCTACTTCAAGGTGATCGACGCCGCCGAGGCGGTCGTGCAGGTGGAGGACTACCGCTTCGCCGTCTCGCAGATGGCCCAGACCTCGCTCCGGTCGATCATCGGCAAGAGCGATCTCGACGATCTGCTCTCCAACCGCGAGAAGCTCAACCAGGGCCTTGAGCTGATGATCGACAGCCCGGCCGTGGGCTGGGGCGTGCAGATCGACCGGGTGGAGATCAAGGACGTCTCCCTGCCCGAGACCATGAAGCGCTCCATGGCCCGCCAGGCGGAGGCCGACCGCGAGCGGCGGGCCCGCGTCATCAACGCCGACGCCGAACTCCAGGCGTCCAAGAAGCTCGCCGAGGCCGCGCACGAGATGTCGGAGGAACCGGCCGCGCTGCAACTGCGGCTGCTCCAGACCGTGGTGGCCGTCGCCGCGGAGAAGAACTCCACCCTCGTACTGCCCTTCCCGGTGGAGCTGCTCCGTTTTCTCGAACGGGCCCAGCAGGGCCTTCCGCAGCCGCCGGATTCCGGAACGGGACGTGCGGAAGCCGGTGATCCGGGCCGCTCGGAAGGGACGAGAACCGGACAGGACTAGTCCTCACCGTCTGCTGGCCACTGCTCAGCGCGCGGTGTTCGCGAAGGTGACCGACGTGGTGGGACCGGGGGCGTTCAGGGGTGCGGGGGCGCACAGCGGCAATGGAGTGCGCGTCCTGAAGTAGACCTTGTGTGCGACCGGAAAGCGTCGGGATAGTGGGCGAGGCCAAGTTGGCATGGACGCGGCTTTTTCAGCGTGGCGGTTCCGTGCCGCGCATGCCCTGCGGTCCGTCAGGTCCCCACAACCGGACGGGCCGATCCCCCCACAGGAGGTCGTGAGTTTTGAAGCACCGACGCATACCCAAGCGGCGCGTAGCCGTGGCAGGCGCGGGCATCGCCGCGCTGGTCGCCGCGGGAGTCACCTTCCAGACCGCGAACGCCAGCGAGACTCCGGCGGCCCCCACCCCGGACGTCCTCTCGGTCGCGAAGGCCGGAAAGCTGGCCTCGGCCCTCACCAAGGACCTCGGCGCGGACGCCGCGGGCACGTACTACGACGCCAAGGCGAAGAGCCTGGTCGTGAACGTGCTGGACGACGAGGCGGCCAAGGCCGTCGAGTCGGCGGGCGGCAAGGCGAGAATCGTCGAGAACTCCCTGGCCGAACTGAAGAGCGCCCGCGCGACGCTCGACGACAAGGCGGCCGTGCCCGGCACCTCGTGGGCGACGGACCCGGCGACCAACAAGGTGGTCGTCACGGCGGACCGCACGGTCAAGGGTGCCGCGCTCGACAAGGTCGGCGCGATCGTGAAGAAGCTCGGCGGCAAGGCCGAGCTGAGGCACAGCAAGGGCGAGTACAAGCCCTTCATCGCCGGTGGCGACGCGATCTGGGGGAGCGGCTCGCGCTGCTCGCTCGGCTTCAACGTCGTCAAGGGCGGCGAGCCGTACTTCCTGACGGCCGGTCACTGCGGCAACGCGGTGAAGAGCTGGTCCGACTCGCAGGGCGGCGGTGAGATCGGCACCACGGAGGAGTCGAGCTTCCCCGACAACGACTACGCGATCGTGAAGTACACGGCCGACACCCCGCACCCCAGCGAGGTGAACCTCTACGGCGGCACCCAGGCGATCAGCAAGGCCGGGGACGCCACGGTGGGCCAGAAGGTGACGCGCAGCGGCAGCACCACCCAGGTCCACGACGGTGAGGTCACCGCGCTCGACGCCACGGTGAACTACCAGGAGGGCCAGGTCCACGGTCTGATCCAGACCACGGTCTGCGCCGAGCCCGGTGACAGCGGCGGCGCGCTCTTCGCCGGTGACACCGCGCTGGGTCTCACCTCGGGCGGCAGCGGTGACTGCTCCTCCGGCGGCGAGACGTTCTTCCAGCCGGTGCCGGAGGCGCTGAGCGCCTACGGGGCGGAGATCGGCTGAGGCAGGGCGACGTCCGTCGCCTCGCGCGAGTGAGGGAGCGCCGGTCCGCTGTCGCGGGCCGGCGCTCCTTCGTGTCCGTGGGCTTCGGCGTACGGGCTACGCGATGGTCCTGCCGTAGCCCGAGCCGTCCCTGCCGTATCCCGTGCCGCTGAGGTCGATCGAGCCGGACCGTGTGGTGCGGCGGGTGGACAGGGCGAGGGTGACGGCGGTGCCCACGACCGCCCAGCCCGCGAGGACGAGCAGCGGCCAGGTGATCGCGTTGCCCTCGAAGTACGCGATGGAGCGGGCGGCCCAGGTGCCCGCGCCGGGCGGCAGCCAGGGGCCGATCGCCTTCCAGAAGGGCGGCAGCATCGGCAGCGGGAAGGCGCCGCCCGCGCTCGGGTTGCCCCCGATGACGATGAGGAGGACGGCCAGGCCGATGCCCATGATGCCGGTGAGGGCCTGGAGGGCGAGCGTGATGGCGCCCACCCCGAAGATCACCAGAGCGCCGAGGCCCCAGAGGCCCATGATGCTGCCGGGCAGGGCGCCGAGGATCGGTCCGACGATGACCGCGCCGCCGAGCCCGCCGGCGATCGAGTAGAGCGCCATGGTGCCGAGCCTGATCACCGCGCGCGGCACGTTGGCGGCCCGGGAGCCCGCGCTGATCGCCAGGATCGACGCGCAGAGATAGCCGCCGACGCACCAGCCGACGACCAGGTAGAAGGACGAGAGCCCGTTGAAGTCGTGCTTCGACGCCGGGGCCACGTCGACGGTCTTCACCGTGCGCTTCTGCTCCGCGTCGACCTCGGTGGCGAGCGTGGTCAGGGCCCTGGAGAGCGCGGTGCCTCCGCCGGAGGCGACCAGGAGGGTGTCGGTGGTGCCGCGCGGGTCGACGATCAGGGCGCCGTCGATCTCACGCTCCATGATCTTGTGCCGGGCCGTGGCCTCGTCCTTGACCCGGCGCGGGTCGAGCGGTTCGCCGGGCAGTTTCCGCAGCTTGTCGGCGGTCTGCTCGGCCGCCTGCCCGGGGGCGACCACGCCGAAGGCGACGTCCTTGGGCTTGGGGTCGTGCAGCGCCCCCACGTAGGAGGCGATGAACAGGAGCTGGAGGGCGAGTACGCCGATGACGAGCAGGGCTGCTCGCGGTGTGACGGCGCTCTTGAACTCATCGGCGAACCTCATGCCCTCAACGCTCCGGGCACCCGGTCGTCTCCGCAGGCGGGATGGGCCGAACGGAGGATACGGGCGGCGCCCCGAGAGGGGGCCCGAACGTGCGTCGTACACGCGTTCGAAATCTGGTCTATGGTGGAGGCGGGGGATAAGGGATCGGTTCAGTTCAGGGTTACAGGAGGTGCGTGTGCCCGGGTTCACGCATCTGCACACCGTCTCCGGGTTCTCCCTGCGCTACGGCGCCTCGCACCCCGAGCGGCTCGCCGAGCGCGCCGCCGAGCGGGGCATGGACGCCCTCGCGCTCACCGACAGGGACAGCGTCGCGGGCGCCGTCCGGTTCGCCAAGGCCTGTGCGAAGGCCGGGGTCCGGCCGCTGTTCGGGGCCGAGCTCGCGGTGGCGGAGCCCGCGCCCGCCAGGAGCGAGCGGCGGCGGACCCCGGTGCGCGGCGGCGCCTTCATCGACGAGTCGACCCCGCGCGTGACCTTCCTCGCCCGCGACGGCGCCACCGGCTGGGCCGCGCTCTGCCGTCTGGTCACCGAGGCCCACCGCGCCCCCGGGGGACAGCCCGTCCTGCCGTGGGAGGAGAACCGCGGCGAGGGCCTGACCGTGCTGCTCGGCCCCGCGTCCGACGTGGGGCGCGCGCTCGCCGCGGGCCGCCCCGACCGCGCCGCCCGGCTCCTCGCGCCCTGGCGTGAGCGGTACGGCGACGCGCTGCGCCTGGAGTCCGTCTGGCACGGCCGCGAAGGCACGGGTCCGGGGTCGCTCCGCCTCGCCGCGCGCACCGTCGGCTTCGCCGCCGAGCAGGGCGTGCGGCCGGTCCTGAGCAACGCCGTGCGCTACGCCGACCCCGGTCAGGGGCCCGTCGCCGATGTCCTCGACGCCGCGCGCCGCCTCGTCCCCGTCGACCCGACCAAGGAGCTCGACAGCGGGCAGCGGTGGCTGAAGGACGCCGACGCCATGCTGGACGCCGCCGAGCGGATCGTCGAGGCCGCCGGGTTCCGCCGCGACACCGCCCACCGGCTGCTCGAACAGACCCGGGCGACCGCCGCCGAGTGCGTGGTCGACCCCGAGGACGACATCGGCATCGGCTCCGTGCACTTCCCCGAACCGCGCCTGGTCGGCGCCGGGCGCCGCACCGCGCAGCGCGTCCTCGCCTCGCGCGCCGCCGCGGGCATGCTGCTGCGCGGCTACGCGTCGCGGCGCGACTACTGGGAGCGCATGCACGAGGAGCTGGACGTCATCGCCCACCATGGCTTCGCCTCCTACTTCCTCACCGTGGCCCAGGTCGTCGACGACGTGCGCGCCCTCGGCATCCGGGTCGCGGCGCGCGGTTCGGGCGCCGGGTCCCTCGTCAACCACCTCATTGGCATCGCGCACGCCGACCCCGTCGAGCACGGGCTGCTCATGGAGCGGTTCCTGTCCACGCGGCGCCCGGTCCTGCCGGACATCGACATCGACGTCGAGTCGGCCCGCCGCATCGAGGTCTACCGCGCGATCATCGACCGCTTCGGCACCGACCGGGTCGCGACGGTCGCCATGCCCGAGACCTACCGGGTGCGGCACGCCGTACGCGACGTGGGCGCCGCCCTGTCCATGGACCCGGCCGACATCGACCGGATCGCCAAGGCCTTCCCGCACATCCGCGCCCGCGACGCCCGCACCGCCCTGGCGGAACTGCCCGAGCTGCGGGAACTGGCGGCGGAGCTCGGCGGCAACGAGCGCTTCTGGGACCTGGTGGAGTCCCTCGACGGGCTGCCGCGCGGCGTCGCCATGCACCCGTGCGGGGTGCTGCTCTCCGACGCCACGCTGCTCGCGCGCACCCCCACCGTGCCCACCAGCGGCGAGGGCCTGCCCATGTCGCAGTTCGACAAGGAGGACGTCGAGGACCTCGGCCTGCTCAAGCTGGACGTGCTCGGTGTGCGGATGCAGTCGGCGATGGCGCACGCGGTCGCGGAGGTCGAGCGCGCCACGGGGGTCTCCGTCGACCTCGACGACCCGCGCCAGGTGGCGCCGGGCGACCCGGCGACGTACCGGCTCATCCAGTCCACCGAGACGCTCGGCTGCTTCCAGATCGAGTCGCCCGGCCAGCGCGACCTGGTCGGACGGCTCCAGCCCTCGACCTTCCACGACCTCGTGGTGGACATCTCCCTGTTCCGCCCGGGGCCGGTCGCGGCCGACATGGTGCGGCCCTTCATCGAGGCCAGGCACGGCCGTTCGCCCGCCCGCTGTCCGCACCCCGACCTGACGGAACCCCTGAAGGAGACATACGGCGTCGTCGTCTTCCACGAGCAGATCATCCGGATCGTCGACATCATGACCGGCTGCGGGCGCGGCGAGGCCGACCGGGTGCGGCGCGGGCTCTCCGACCCGGAGTCGCAGGGCCGGATCAAGATCTGGTACGCGCAGCACGCGGCGGCCAAGGGGTACGACGCCGAGACGATCGAACGCACCTGGGGCATCGTCGAGGCCTTCGGCTCCTACGGTTTCTGCAAGGCGCACGCCGTGGCCTTCGCCGTGCCCACCTATCAGTCGGCGTGGCTGAAGGCCCATCACCCGGCCGCCTTCTACGCCGGGTTGCTCACGCACGACCCCGGGATGTACCCGAAACGGCTGCTGCTCGCCGACGCGCGGCGGCGCGGGGTGCCGATCCTGCCGCTCGACGTGAACCGGTCGGCGGTCGCTCACCGTATCGAACTGGTGTCCGAGCCCCGGCGTATGTGGGGGCTCCGGCTCGCCCTCTCGGACGTGCACGGCATCAGCGAGGCCGAGGCCGAACGGATCGCGGAGGGGCAGCCCTACGCCTCGCTCGTCGACTTCTGGGAGCGGGCCAGGCCCTCCAAGCCGGTCGCCCACCGGCTCGCCCAGGTCGGCGCGCTCGACGCGTTCGGCGCCAACCGCCGGGACCTGCAACTGCACCTGACCGAGCTGCGGCGCGGCACCCGGGGTGCCGCCGGGGGACAGCTCCCGCTGGCGGGCGGGCGCGGCACGGCGCCCGCCGGGCTGCCCGACCTCGACGACGCGGAGCGGCTCAGCGCCGAACTCGGCGTCCTCGGCATGGACTCCTCGCGCCACCTCATGGGCGACCACGGCGACTTCCTCGCGGAGCTGGGCGTGCTCAGCGCCCGGCGCCTGCGCGAGGCCGAGAACGGGTCGACCGTGCTTGTCGCGGGCGCCAAGGCCGCCACGCAGACCCCGCCGCTCCGTTCCGGCAAGCGCGTCATCTTCACCACCCTGGACGACGGCACGGGCCTGGTCGACCTGGCCTTCTTCGAGGACGCGCACGAACGGTGCGCGCACACCGTCTTCCACTCCTGGCTGCTGCTGATCCGCGGCGTGGTGCAGCGCCGCGGCCCGCGCAGCTTCAGCGTGGTGGGCGCGGCGGCCTGGAACCTGGCCGAGCTGGTCGAACTGCGCAAGGAGGGCGGCCTGGAAGCGGTGGCGCGGCGCCTGGCCGAAGCGGAGCCGGAGTCCGAGCCCGGGGCGGGCCCAGGACAGGGGGACCGGCCGGGGCCCACCACGCGGCGCATCGAGATGCCCACGGGGTTCCGGATGAACCCCTGGGCCGACCTCCGCCCGCCGGGCGAGGGCCCCGCGGGCAGCAGCAGGAAGTTGTGGCACCAGAGTCCGGGGAGCGCGGGATGAACGAGGCGAAGGGGATGAGCGAGGTGAGCGGGACGGGCGAGGCGAGCGGGTGGTCCGAGGGCGGCGGCACGCTGTACGTGCGGTTCCTGCTGGCGCCCGTGTACGAGGCCGCGCTGCCCCCGCTGCTCGCCCTGCTCGGCGAGTTCACCCCGCGGGTGGAGGCGCTGCCGCCGGACGCCGCGCTCGTGGACCTGCGCGGCGCGCGGCGCTACTTCGGGCGCGGCGCCGTCGAACTGGCCGCGCTGATCCGCGTACGGGCACTCGCGCTGTACGGGGTGGAGTGCGCGATCGGCGTGGGACCCGGGCCGATGCTGGCCCGGATGGCCGCGCGGGGCGCCGCGCCCGGCGTGACCCGTGCGGTGCCCGAAGGCCCCGACGGGGTCCGGGAGTTCCTCGCCGACCGGCCGGTCGGCGAGCTGCCCGGCATCGGCCGTGCCACCGCCCGCACCCTCTGCGAGTACGGCCTCGACTCCCTCGGGAAGGTCGGCGCCGCACCCCTGTCCACCCTCCAGCGGCTCGTCGGCGCCCGCGCGGGCCGCGAGCTGCGCGAGAAGGCGCGGGGCATCGACCGGGGCCGGGTCGTGCCGAACGCCGCCGCGCGCTCGCTCTCCGTGGAACGCCCCTTCCCCCGCGATGAGCTGGACCCCTTCCGGCACCGCCGCGCCCTGCTCTCCGGCGCCGAGGAGCTGGGGGTGCGGATGCGCGGCGAGGACCAGGTGTGCCGCACGCTGACCCTCACCGTGCGGTACGCGGACCGCTCCACGACCACCCGGAGCAGAACCCTTCCCGAGCCGACCGCCCACTCCACCGCGCTGACCATGACCGCGTACCGCATGTACGAGGCGCTCGGTCTCCAGCGGGCCAGGGTGCGCGCCCTGGCCCTGCGCGCCGAGGGCCTCACGCCCGCCGAACACGCCACCCACCAGCTGTCGTTCGACCCGACGGACGAGAAGGCCCGCCGCATCGAGGAGGTCGCCGACCGGGCGCGGGCGAAGTTCGGTCCTGGCGCGATCGTGCCGGGGACGCTGGCGGCGTGAGCCCGGACCCTGCCAGTGGTCACTGGAAAGTTCTCCTGTCACGCCGCTTCACTCTTCACCTACTGGCGCGTAATTTGACGTGAGCACGGCATCCTGTCGATCCGGGTCGCAGGGCACAGCCATCGCACCTCCCTGAGTCGCGCCTCAAGCCGCACGCGTCGAGGCGCACGCCCTTGAGCCGCAAGGAGTCCCCACGATGCTGCCCTGGAGACGCGCGCTGCGCGCGTCTCCRSSGCMSYRY
>NZ_JASKYR010000829.1:0-2690 GCF_041028215.1 Streptomyces flavofungini | reverse complement strand
CCGCACCGGGATGCGCGCGGGCCTGCTCGGGATCGGGCACGATCACCGCGAGCGTGCCGTCGAAGTCGAGGGCCACGACGGCCCGTTCCGGCCGCGCCAGAATCGCGGCGAGGCCGTCCCGCCCGGCCGCCGTGACGGGCTCGGGCAGTCCGGACCGTCCAGGACCGGCGTGCTGCGCGTACGTAGGGTCACCCATGGGCCCGACCTTAACCGGGTCAGCGCTCCTCGCGCCGTGACTCCCGCACCCGGCGCAGCCGATTGACCGTAATCGGGTCGTGGGCGAGCGCGCGCGGGTCGTCGAGGAGGGCGTTCAGGAGCTGGTAGTAGCGCACGGGCACCATGCCGAGCTCCTCACGCACGGCACGTTCCTTGGCGCCGGGCCCCGGCCAGTCACGCCGCTCCAGCGCCAGCACGGCGAGGTCCCGCTCCGAAAGTCCCTGTCCCGTCATGCCGACACGCTATTCCGCGTTCTCCTCGGCGACCGCCTTGTTCTGCAGACGGCCGAGGACGGACGCGGGGTTGCCGTTCTTCTCCACGGTCTTGCCGATGTCCTTCTTGATCCCGGCGGAGACCTGCGCCCAGGACGTCTTGCCCACCGGATAGAGCTGGGAGGTCGGCAGCTCCTTGAGGAACTTGCCCAGCTCGCTGTCGCCGCGCTGCTCGGCCATCGTCTCGGACGCCGAGGTCGTCACGGGCAGGATGTCGTACTCGTTGGAGAACTCAAGCACGTTCTTCTTGCTGTACGCGTAGTCGAGGAACTTCCCGATCTCCTTGCGGTGACCGTTCTGCTTGAACGCCATCATCCAGTCGGCGACACCCATCGTGGCCTGCGCCTTGCCGTTGACTCCGGGCGCCGGCACCATGCCGAACTTCACGCCCTTCTTGGCGGCCATCTTCATCAGCGTGGGGTGGCCGTTCAGCATGCCGACCTCGCCGCGCGCGAACGCCGCGAAGGCCTCGGCGCGGTTCAGCTCGCCGGGCGCCTTCGGCCCGGTCAGGCCCTCGCCGACCAGCTCGTCCCGCAGCCAGGCGAACGTCTTGGTGTTCTGCTTGGAGTCGATGCTGTAGGAGTTGACGTTGTCGGTGTAACCGCCGCCGCCGCTCAGCATCCACATCAGCGTCTCGGCGGGCGCCTCCTCGGGACCGAGGGGCAGCGCGTACGGGATCTTCACGCCGCGCGCCTTGAGGACCTTCGCGTCGGCCTGGAGCTCGCTCCAGCTCTGCGGCGGGGTGAGGTTCGCGTCCTTGAAGAGCTTGGTGTTGTAGAAGAGCAGGCGCGTGGAGGAGGCGAACGGCATGCCGTACTGCGTGCGGTTGACCTCACCGGCCTGCGCGAGCGGGGCGAGGAAGTCGGCCTGGGTGGCGATGGAGAGGACCTCGTCGGCCTCGTACAGCTTGTCCTGGGCCGCGTAGTCCGCGTAGGCGCCGATCTGGGCCATGTCGGGCGCCTCGCCCTTCTTGACCATCTCCTTGACCTCGCGGTCCACGTCGTTCCAGGAGTGCACGGTGACGTCGACCTTGATGCCGGGGTTCTCCTCCTCGAACCCCTCGACCACCTTGTCCCAGTACTTCGACGAGCTGTTCGCGGCGGAGTCGCCGTAGTCCGCGGCCACCAGTTTGAGGGTGACGTCGCCTGAGTCGCCGGGACCGCCGCAGCCGGCGAGGGCGCCCGCCATGCCCAGTACGGCCACCGCCGCGGTCAGTCCTGTCGCGCGCCGCTGCACAGCTGTCCCACCCTCATTGCTCACGTTGTTGCGGGGCCTGCCCGTCCCACACCTGAACTGCGAGTTTCTCCCGAGTCCGGACACAAGGTCTACACCACCCGAGTATCACTTGTGCAACGGCGGTACATATAGGCACAGCAGTCCACCCCGAGCACCGTACCGAACCCCCGGCGGGCCCCTTCCGGCCCGGCCCCGGTGGCGGTCCCGCACTGACGAGGAGCCACGCAGCATGTCGCGTACCGCAGCAGAGATAGCCACCCAGCCCGCCTGCTGGCAGCGGGCGGCGGAGGCGGTCACCTCCTTCGAGGGCCTGCCGCGGCCGGGGGAGCGGGTCGCCGTCACCGGGTGCGGGACCTCGTGGTTCATGGCCATCGCGTACGCCGCGCTGCGGGAGGCCGCCGGACAGGGCGAGACCGACGCCTTCGCCTCCTCGGAGTTCCCGGCCGGGCGCCGCTACGATCGCGTGGTCGCGATCACCCGTTCCGGTACGACGACGGAGGTCCTCGCCCTCCTCGGACAGCTCAAGGGGAAGGTGCCGACCGTCGCGCTGACCGCCGACCCCAGGACGCCGGTCATGGAGGCCGCCGACGCCGTGGCCGTCCTGGACTGGGCGGACGAGGAGTCGGTCGTCCAGACCCGCTTCGCGACGACGGCTCTGGCGTTCCTGCGGGCGGGCCTCGGGGACGTTCCGGGCGTGAAGCCGGTGGCCGAGGCGGCGGTCGACGCCGAACTCGCGATCTCGGAGCCCCTGCCGGACTCCGTGGTCGGCGCGGAGCAGTGGACGTTCCTCGGCCGGGGCTGGACGTACGGACTGGCTCTTGAGGCCGCCCTGAAGATGCGGGAGGCCGCGGGGGCCTGGACGGAGGCCTACCCGGCCATGGAGTACCGGCACGGGCCGATCTCCATCACCGGGCCCGGCCGGGTGGCCTGGATGTTCGGGACGCTGCCGGAGGGGCTCGCGGGGGA
>NZ_JASKYR010000828.1:0-3227 GCF_041028215.1 Streptomyces flavofungini | reverse complement strand
CTCGGCAGTTCTCCCCGGTAGACCGGTCCCGCCCCCGCAACTCATCGCCCCCGGTTAGGTAATCCGCCCGATCCCGGCGCCGGGGCCTTAGCACCACCATCACCAGGCATGACATCGACGACGATCGGGCGCGTCCTGCGGGACCGCAACGCCGGGCTCTGTCTGGGCGCGGTGGTGGTCTCCGGCTTCGGGAGCACCGCCCTGTGGCTGGTCTCCGGCATCTGGGTCAAGGAGCTGACGGGGTCCGACGGCCTCGCCGCGCTCTGCCAGTTCGCCCTCTGGGCGCCCACCCTCATCGGCCCGCTGCTCGGCACGCTCGCCGACCGCACGCGCCGCAGACCGCTGCTGGTGGCCGTCAACCTCGCGCTCGGCGCGCTGCTGCTCTCCCTGTTCGCCGTGGACACCGGGGGACGGCTGTGGATTCTCTTCGCGGTGCTCCTGGTCTACGGGGCGTGCGGCGTCGTCACGGACGCGGCGGAGGCGGCCCTGGTCCCGGCGGCCGTCGGCACGGAGCTGCTCGGCGACTTCAACGGCCTGCGGATGGCCGCGAACGAGGGCATGAAGCTGGTGGCGCCGCTCGCGGGCGCGGGCCTCTTCGCCGCGTACGGCGGCGCCCGGGTCGCGCTCCTGGACGCCGTCACCTTCGTGCTCGCCGGGTGGATGTACGCGCTGCTGCGGGTCCGCGAGGCCCTGCCGTCCCCCGGGCGCGCGTCCCTGCGGGCCAGGACCGCCGAGGGCGCCCGCCATCTGTGGGGCCACGACCGGCTGCGGCCCCTCGTGGTGGCGGGCGGCCTGACGATGCTGACCTCGGGCGTGAGCGGCGCCGCGGTCTACGCCGTCGTGGAGGGGCTCGGCCTCGCCCCCGCCTACACGGGTGTGCTGTACGTGGTGCAGGGCGCGGGGTCCGTCGCGGTGGGCGTGGCGTCGGGCGCGCTGCTGCGGTGCCTCGGCGCGTGGCGGTTCGGCGGCGCGGGCGTCGCGCTGACCGCCGTGGCGCTGGTGCTGAGCGCGCTGCCGAGCGACGCGGCGGTCCTCGCTGGCAGCCTCGCGAACGGGCTCGGGCTGCCGTGCGTGCTGATCGCGGGGCTCACGGCCGTGCAGCGGGAGACCCCGGACGCGCTCCTCGGCCGGGCGGCGGCGACCGCGAACACGCTGATGTTCGCGCCGACCGCGCTCGGCATCGCGGCCGGGGCGGCGCTGGTGGAGTGCGTCGACCTCCGTGTGCTGCTCCCGCTGCTCGCGGGGGCGCGGCTGCTGATCGCCGCGCCCCTGCTGCGCCCCCGGAGGACGGCTACTTCACGTCCGCCCATCGCTTGATCGTCGCGATGGCCTCGGACTGCTGCGGCTCGGGCAGCTTGGCGATCGCCGCGCCGTGGTTGGCGCCCGGCACCTCGTACCGGTAGGAGTCGTGGCGGCTCGGGGTGAAGCGCTCGGCGCTCCAGGGGTCGTTCTGGCCGTAGATGAACATCATGCGGTGGCCGTGCCTCTTCACCCAGCGGTCCACATCGGCGATGGTCTTGTTGTTGTACGTGCCGCGCATGGCCTTGGGCAGCACCGAGTTGGGCTGGTAGACGTCCGGGTGGTGGCGGACGCCCTTGAGGTGGCTGAACCTGAGGTCGGCCCAGCCGAGCTGGGTCGCGGCCTGGTGGTAGTACGGGCCGGAGCCGTTGGTGCCGAGATCCTGGTCGCGGTAGACGCTGAAGCCGTGCTCCTTGGACCAGTCGTACAGCTCCTCGTCGGTGGCCTTCTTCGCGTCGGGGACGGTCGGGCAGTCGGCCGCGGTACCGCTCTGCCAGAAGTTCCACACCTGGTCGAGCACCGCGAACTCATAGGCGCGATCGGTGGTGCCGAGGGTCTGGTCGAAGGTGGAGCCCTCGGCCTTCGCCTCCGCCTCGAACCGGGGCAGCAGGGCGGCACGGCGTACGAGCATCTCGCGCTGCACGGCGTTCAGGGCGTCCCTGCACTCCTTGGTGCCGACCGTCCTGAAGAAGCGCTCGTAGCCGCTGTCGTCGCGGTTGTCCGCGTCGTTGGGCGCGACGAAGGCCACGACCGCGTCGAGGTCCCGCGGGTAGAAGCGCTCGTGGTAGGTGGCCGTCATGCCGCCCTTGCTGGCGCCGGTGCCCAGCCACTTGCCCTTCTCGATGGTGCGCAGTGCCCGGGTGAGGCGGTGCTCGTCGGCCGCCTCCTGCTGGACGGTCATCTTGGACCAGTCCTCGCCCGCGGCGCCCCTGGGGCGGGACTCGGCGAAGTAGCGGTGCTCGACGCTGACCTGGTTGGCGTCGATCAGCCTGGTCAGGGAGGCGGTGCCGCCCGCGAGGGTGTAGCCGCCGGTGTAGAGGACGGTCGGCTTGGCGGTGGACTTGTGCCAGAGCGTGGCGCGCTGGGTGAAGGTGGCGCCGTGCGGCCTGCGGTGGTCGACGGGCTGCTCGTACGTCAGCGTGTAGAGGGGGTGGCCCTCCTTCTCGGTCACGGAGACGACCTTCATGCCGGGCAGCTTCTCAAGACTCGCCCGGACATCGGCGGCAGCCGCCGAGCCGTCCGCCCGCGCCGCCGTCGGGGCCTTCGCCGTGGCGGGCGCCGCGCCGCCGAGCACGGCGGCCCCCGCCATCAGTCCGGCACAGGCCAGCGCGGATATCCCCTTGTTGCGCACCTTGTCTCCCTTGTCCCTGGTACTGGAGCGACGGTTGTGGTGCGCGGATCGTATCGGCGATCACTCCAGACGCGACAGGGCCTCCGCGACCAGCGCGAGGTCGCCGTCCGAGGCCAGACCCGCGTGGTAGAGCCGGAGTTCGGTCGCGCCGTGCCCGGCCGCCCGCGCCGCGTCGGCGGCGAGCGTTTTGGGGCTGCCGCCCATCCCGGCGACCACGGGGAAGTTGGCTGCGACGACCCCGCCGTGCCCCCCGAACGGCGTGAGCGGCCCGGGCCCGCCGCCGCAGGGGACCACGACGCCGTCCGCCACGGAGAGGACGTGCTCCGGGTCGACCCCCGCGTTCGCCCCGCAGTGGTAGGAGACGGGATCGGCGTGCAGCAGCACCTGGAAGCCCGGCGGGGCCGCCGCGCGGACCGCCGCGACGGCCGCCTCCTGGAACGTGCGGGCCCGCTCGTCGCGCCACGCGCACGTGACCGCCGCCCGGTCCGCGCCGATGAGCTTCTCCACCCCGGCCCAGCCCGGGTCCTCGCCCGCGCCCCGCCACACCGGCTCAAGTGCCTCCCGCACGGCCGCCGCC
>NZ_JASKYR010000827.1:0-2900 GCF_041028215.1 Streptomyces flavofungini | reverse complement strand
GTCTTGCGCAGGCCCACCCAGGCCTCGCCGTCGGCGGGGGCGGTGAACTCGTGGGTGAGGGTGGTGGGGGCTGTCGCGACGGGCAGCTCCTCGCGGTGGAGTTCGCGGGTCTTCGGGGTGTCGGCCGCGGTGATCCAGGCGTACTGTCCCGCCTTCTCGTTCTCGTACCGGAAGGTGACGCGGTAGCGCCTGCCCGGTGTGAAGCGGACGGTGTGCGGGACGGTGCGGTAGACGAGGCCGGTGTTCTCGCCGCGTGACTTCAGGGAGTTGGTGCCGTCGATGACGTCGTCGGTCTCCTTGCCGTTCCAGCCGCGCTGGGTGTACGGGGCGTGGCGCTGGGCGAGGTGGGTGCGGGGGTCGGTGACGTCTCCGGCGTCGCCCTTGACGAAGGGGCCCCAGCCCTGCGGTACGTGCTCGAAGTCCTCGTGGATCAGGGTGCCGCGGGGCAGCTTCGCGGGGCGGGCGGCGGCGACGATCCGTATGTTGTCGAAGCGCACGCGCGCGTGGCCCGCCTCGGCCCGCAGCGTCAGCTCGGCGGTGCCGCCGCCCTGGGGGACGGTGAAGTGCGTGGACATGCGCTGGAACCGGGTGCCGTGCTTGCGGTCGGCGGCGACGTAGTTGCCCGCGGTGGACGTCTCGGTGCAGGCGGTCGCGGTGACTCCGTCGGGGGTGCGTACCTCCAGGGAGGCCTTGCGCCGCTCCCCCGCCTCGGCACCGACCTCGACCTGTACGGAGGCCACGTACGTACCGGCCTTGAGGCGGGCGAGCCGCTGCCCGACGGATGCCGCGCCGCCCGCGCCGATGACCAGCTCGTAGTCGCCGAGCGCGCTGCGCTTGACGGCGGCGGGCCCGCTCGTCTTCCACCCCTTCAGGGAGCCGGAGTGGAAGCCCGGGTCGTACAGCGGTGTCCCCTGCCCCCAGCGGGGCTCCGGCGGGGCGGCGGCCCGCTCGCGGTAGAGGACGTAGGGCTGCTTCGGCTCCGCCTCGATGGTGACCTTTCCGTCCGCTGCGGAGACGTACGCCTCGAAGACCCTGCCCTGGTCGGTCAGCCGGTACAGGGCGACGCGGGAGCGTTTCGCCCACGCGCGCGGGAGGTGCCATGTGCTGCTGCCGCCGGCGGGGTTGTAGTGGTACAGCTTGGCGGGGTCGGTGGCCTTGCGGGGCTCCCAGGGCAGCAGGTAGCGGCCGTCTTCGTAGACGACGTTTCCGTCGGTGGTGATGCGCCGTTCGCCGGAGGCGTCCGAGACGGTCGTGCCCGGCTGTCCGAAGAAGGTGATCTCGTGCTCGTTCCAGGTCTTGACCGGATGGGCCTGGAGGTACTTGGCGGGCAGCGAGTGGGTCCAGATCAGCTCGTAGAACGCGTGCCAGTCGGTCTTGCCGACCCAGCCCTCGAAGTTGCCCATGCGGGCGACCCCGAGAAGGGTGGGCCACTTGTCGGCGAAGACGTCCTTCTGGTGGTTGCGGACGAAGCGGATGAGGCGGGAGTTGATGCCGCGCGAGGTGTCGCCGCCGTAGTCGGTCTCGGTGGCCCAGTGCGACCAGAGCGCCGAGCGCTCGAAGCCATGGCCCCACTCCGTGGTGATCGTCCAGCCCTGTTCGCGCAAGGCCCGCTGGAGGCGGTCGGAGGTCCAGCCGGACTCGCGGAAGACGTCGATGTACAGGGCGTTCAGGCCATGGTCGGTCTGGGCGCGCAGCGCGGCGAAGCGGCGCACGATGTCCCCGGAGACCAGGTCGCGGCGCTGGTCGATGCGGTAGCTCTGGTCGAGCCAGTCCCATTGCTTGTCGCTCTTGTCGACGAGTTTCTCGGAGAAGGCGCGGGCGACGGGGTAGGACTCGGTGGCGTTGACGTGCACGCCGAAGGCGCTGTTCCACTTCCTGCCCTCGCGGAGGAGGGTGTTGAGGTCCGTGAGGCCGCCCGCACGCTCGTTGTAGTTGTCCGCGTAGTCGGGGTGGGCGGAGTCGTGGCCCTCGGACTGGTAGCCCTTCAGGAGCGTGTACTGGCCGAGGCCGTCGGTCGCCAGGTGGATGCGCTTGACGTTGTCGAGGGTGGCCAGGAAGGGGTTGGTGGCCTGGGAGGCGAAGTTGAACGGGATGTGCGGGACGACCCGCAGATGCTGCTCGTCGGCGCCGGGCGGGGTCACCATGATGTCGCGGAAGGCGATGGCGGCGTCCTGCCAGTCGACCTTGCCGTCGCCGTTGCGGTCGCCGGTGATGACGACGGTCGCGTACGGCAGGGGTTCGGTGGCGCTCATGGGCGAGGTCGCGGCGCGGTGCGTCCACTGCCCGGGGCTCAGCCGGGCCTCCACGTAGGGGCCGCTTCTCACCGTCTCGCGCCACAGGCGGCCGTTCTCCCAGGTGGTGCCCGCCTGGCTGGTCGGCTTGTCGTAGACGGTGTTCGTCTCGATCGCGCCGCCGAGCCCGTCGTGCGCGACGACGGCGTACGCGCATCCGGCGGGCGCCTCGGCGGGTGTGTCCTCCGTCGGCTGGATGAGGGTGTCGCCGCTCCTGGCCTTGTCGAGCTGCACCCTGGCGGCGAGCAGGGCGGCGCCGGGCTGGTCGCTGCGGACGGAGAGCAGGGCGAGCCCGGGGACGCGCAGGGTGCCGACCCGCAGCGCGGGCGTGTCGGCGATCCGCGTGACCCGCCAGTGGACCTGCCGCCCCTCGACGGCGATCTCCACGTCGATCCTGGTGCCGCCGTCGAAGGCGAGTACGTAGGTGACGCGGTCCGCGCCCGCCGCCGCGGTGACCCGCGGCGTCCGCTCGGTCTCGTCGATGAGGACCGTGCTCAGCGGCTCCGTGCCGCCGTACAGCACGGCGCCGCTCGCGCGGTCGGTGTAGGAGAGGACGCGCGGGAAGTCACCCGCGACGCGGACGTCCAGAGCGGCCGAGCGCAGCACCAC
>NZ_JASKYR010000826.1:0-3025 GCF_041028215.1 Streptomyces flavofungini | reverse complement strand
CCGCGTGCGGCACCGGCTCCACGGCCGAGGAGGGGGCGGCCAAGGAGGGGACGGGAGCGGGGTCCGCACCGGCCGGATACCCCATGACGGTCACCTCCTGCGGCAAGAAAGCCGAGGTCAAGGCCCCGCCACAGCGTGCCGTCTCGCTCGACCAGGGCTCCACGGAGATCCTGCTCTCCCTCGGTCTCGCCGACCGCATGGTGGGCACCGGCACCTGGACCGACCCGGTCCTGAAGAACCTGGCGAAGGACAACGCCAAGGTGGAGCGGCTCGCCGACCGCTACCCCGCCCTGGAGAAGGTGCTCTCCAAGGAGCCCGACTTCGTCAGCGCCTCCTTCCTCTACACGGTCGGCAAGGGCGGCGTCGCCGACCGCGCCAAGTTCACCGAGCTCGGCGTGCCCGTCTACGTCTCGCCCAGCGACTGCGCGGGCAAGGACAACGAGGGCGGCGGCGACGGCAAGCGCGTGCAGACCCTCACCATGGACACCGTCTACGGCGAGGTCCGTGACCTGGCGAAGGTGTTCGGCGTCCAGAAGCGTGGCGAGAAGCTGGTGGCGGACCTGAAGTCCCGCATCACGAAGGCCACGAAGGACATCGACGCCTCCGACACCACCCTCCTCTACTGGTTCGCCAACTCCGACGCCCCGTACATGGCGGGCTGCTGCGGCGCCCCCGGCATCATCACGCGCGAACTCGGCGCCGAGAACGTCTTCGACGACACCCACGAGGAGTGGCCCCAGATCAACTGGGAGACGGTCGCCGACCTCGACCCCGACGTCCTCGTCATCGGCGATCTGACCCGCAAGTCGCAGTCGGCGGAGTCCGCCGCCGCGAAGATCAAGTTCCTGGAGTCCAACCCGGCGACCAAGAACCTGACCGCCGTGAAGAAGAAGCGGTACGTGCTGCTGAGCGGCCAGGCGATGAACCCCACGATCCGTACGGTCGACGGCATCGAGCAGGTGGCCGCGGGGCTGCGGAAGTTCGGGCTCGTCACGTGACGCCCACCGCCACCGCGCGGCAGGGCCTGCTGTGGGCGGCCGGTACCGCCGCGCTCGTGCTCTCCGTGGCGGTGGCCGTCACCATCGGCCCCGCCGACATCTCCGTACCCGATGTGTGGTCGGCGGTGGCCGCGCACCTCGGCTGGGGAGAGGCGCGGCTCACGCCGATCAGGGACGGCATCGTGTGGAACCTGCGGATGCCGCGCACCCTGCTCGCGGCGGTCTGCGGCGCGGGGCTCGCGGTCTGCGGGGCGGTCATGCAGTCCCTGCTCCGCAATCCGCTGGCGGACCCGTTCGTCCTGGGGGTGTCGTCCGGCGCGTCCACGGGCGCGGTGGCGGTGGTGGTCCTCGGCGTCGGCGGGGGAGCGCTGTCGATCTCGGCGGGCGCCTTCGTGGGCGCGCTCTGCTCCTTCGCCCTGGTGCTTTTCCTCAGCCACGTCCTCGGCGGCTCGACGGACCGGGTGGTGCTGTCCGGCGTGGCCGCTATGCAGCTCTTCTCGGCGCTCACCTCGTTCGTCATCCTCACCGCGGGCGACGCCGAGACCACGCGCGGCGTGCTGTTCTGGCTCCTCGGCTCGCTCAGCGGGGCGGGCTGGACGGACGTGTGGATGTGCGCGGCGGTGCTCGCACTCGGCCTGCTGATCTGCCTGGGCCACGCCCGTACGCTCGACGCCTTCGCGTTCGGCCAGGACGCGGCGGCGACGCTGGGTGTACGGGTGGCCCGCACGCGCCTGGTCCTGCTCTGCGTGACGGCGCTGCTGACCGCGGCACTCGTCAGCTCGGCGGGCGCCATCGGCTTCGTGGGCCTGGTGCTGCCGCACGCGGCGCGCGCGATCGTGGGCTCCGGCCATGCCCGCCTGCTCCCGGTCACGGCGCTGGCCGGGGCGGTGTTCCTGGTCTGGGTCGACACCCTGGCCCGCACGGCCCTCGACCCCCAGGAGGTTCCGGTGGGCGTGGTGACGTCGCTGATCGGCGTACCGGCGTTCGTGGCGGTGCTGTACCGGACGCGGAAGGTGTCGTGAGGGTGAGGTCCGACGAGGTGGCGGGGGCCGATGGCGCGGTGGGCCCCGAGGTGGCGGACGACGGCCTGCGCGCCGACCGGGTCTCCCGGGAGGCGGGTGGCCGCCTGGTGGTGGACGGCGTCAGCCTGTCCCCGCGCCCCGGCGCGACGGTGGGCCTCCTGGGCCCGAACGGCTCGGGCAAGTCGACACTCCTGCGCATCCTGGCCGGGGTCCTCGCCCCGGCCTCGGGGGTGGTCACGCTGGACGGCCACCCACTGTCGCGCACCCCGCGCAGGACGGTGGCACAACGCATCGCGGTGGTGGAACAACACGCGACGACACAGGTCGAGTTGACCGTACGGGACGTGGTGCGCCTGGGCCGCGTCCCGCACCGCCGCGCGTGGTCGGCCCCGTCGCCGCGCGACGAACGGGCGGTGAGGGACGCCCTGGAGCGCACCGGCCTCACCGACCGCGCGACCCAGTCCTGGCACACCCTCTCCGGCGGCGAACGCCAGCGCGTCCAGATCGCCCGCGCCCTGGCCCAGGAGCCCCGCGAACTCCTCCTGGACGAGCCGACCAACCACCTGGACATCCAGCACCAGCTCGACCTCCTGACCCTGGTGGCCGATCTCCCGGTGACCAGCGTGATCGCCCTGCACGACCTCAACCTCGCGGCGATGTTCTGCGACCACCTGCTGATCCTGAAGGACGGCACGGCGCACGCGGCGGGCACGCCGGATGAGGTCATCACGGAGGAGCTGATCGCGGCGGTGTACGGGGTGCGGGCGGTGGTGACGCCGGACCCGGACGGCGTCCCGTCGGTGCGCTTCGTGCGCGGCTGAGCGGGCGGGCCGGGCGGCCGGGCGGCCGGCCCGCYCGTCCCCGGAACTGTCGCGGCGGCAGGCGACGACGCCGGGCACATCGGCGAACCGTACGGCGAGCGCCCCGGGGTCGGCGCGCCCGACGACGGAGAGGACGACTTCGGCGGTGGCCTCGACGCCGACCCCCGCGGAGACGGTCCGCAGC
>NZ_JASKYR010000825.1:0-3070 GCF_041028215.1 Streptomyces flavofungini | reverse complement strand
GCCGCACCGCAAGCGCGATCCCGCCGCCGCACCGCCACCGGCCGAAGGCCCGCACACCCCGGGGGAAGGCACCCAGCCATGACCGCTCTCGAACACCCCGCCAGGCGCGCGGAAGGCCCGGGACGGCCGCCCGTACGCGTGCCGTTCCCCGTCGTCGACGAGGTGTCCCGGCACTGTCTCCAGGAGGAGGAGCCGGAGACCGTGCACATCGAGGTGCACCTGCCGGGCACCCCGGACCCGGAGCGGCTGCGGGCCGCGTTCCACGAGGCGCTGCGCCGCCATCCCCGCATCCTGATGCGGGAGGCGCGCGGCCCCTGGTACCGCCGCAGGTACGAATGGGAGCTGACGGCGGAGGCGGACACCGAGGTGGTGACCTTCCCGCGGGCGGGCAGGGACGCCCTGAAGCGCGCCCGCGAACGGGCCCTCGCCGAGGCCCCGCCGCTGACGGCGTCGCCGCCGATCCGCCTTGAGGTGCTGCCCGCCGAGACCCCGCCGGAGGGTTCCGCGGCAGCGGGCGAGGGCGGCGGCTCGGTCCTGCTGATCACCATCAACCACACCGCCCTCGACGGTCCCGCCTGCCTCCGCGTCCTCGCCACGGCCGCCGAGCTGTACGGCGGCCAGGACAACTCCCCCGCCGCGCCACCGACCCGGCAGCCGGAGGGCGGGGGCTCCCCCGCCGTGCCGCCGCCGGACGCCGCGTCCGGCTGGGCGCCACCGGCCCGGGTCAGCAAGGGCACACCGGAACCCTCGCCGGGCAACGGCATGCTCATCGCGGAGCTGCCGGTGCCCCGCAGGCCCAAGGGCTCCCCGTTCACCGTGAACGACCAGCTCATGGTGGCGACGGCGCTGATGATCGCGCACTGGAACCGCGAGCACGGGGCGCGCCCCAGGCCGCTGCGGATCACCATGCCGGTGGACGACAGGCCCCGCGACGCGAGCATGCCGATCGGCAACGGCACCCGCCTGGTCGAGGTGCCGTTCGGCGCGGGCGAGCTGACCGGGCGCGACTGGACCCCGGACGCCATCCGCGATCTGCTGCGCCGCACCTCCGAGCGCACCCGCGCGCTCAAGGCCCTGGCCCGCCCGCAACTGGGGCACGGCGCGACGCTGCTGACCGCGCCCGTCCTCCCCGTCACGCTCAGGGCGGCCGTCACGCGCGGTCTGCGCAGAGCCGCCGCGCCCTGGACCTCGACGACGCTCCTGAGCAACATCGGCCGCATCCCGTACGCCCTGGACTTCGGCGACGCGGGCCGGGCCCACGCCGTGTGGTTCTCCGCGCCCGCCCGGCTGCCGCGCGGTCTGACGGTCACCACCGCGTCGACCTCGGGCCGGCTGCACCTGGCCCTGCGCTGGTCGAAGACGCTGCTCAGCCACGGCGACGGGGCACATCTGCGGGACCTGTTCGAGCACTACCTCCATGCCACGGAGCACACGGAGGCCGACGGGAGGAGGAGGCCCCAGTGACCACCGCGACGAGCACACCACCGGCCGGGCTCCGCGACTTCTACGAGGACCCGGCCGTCCCCGTGGCCTCCGGCGACGCCCGCAGCCTGCGCCAGGCCCGCATCCTCGCCGACGCGCTCGGCCCCGCCACGGTCCGCGCCGCCACGGTGCTGGACGTCGGCTGCGGCGACGGCACGGCCGCGGCGACCGCCGCCCCCCTCCTCGCGGGCCACCGGGTGATCGGCGTCGACTGGTCCCAGGACGCCCTCAAGCGCGCCCACGCCCACCTGCCCGACGTCGTACGGGGTGAACTCACCGACGGAGGCCTTCCGTTCGCGGACGGCGCCGCCGACGCCGTCCTGTTCAGCGAGGTCATCGAGCACCTGGTGGACCCCGACGGCGCGCTCGACGAGCTGCGCCGGGTGCTCAGGCCCGGCGGGCACCTCATGCTGTCCACCCCCAACCTCGCCGCCTGGTACAACCGCGGACTGCTCCTCGCGGGCGTGCAGCCGGTCTTCTCCGAGGTGAGCCTGCGCGGCATCCACGGCCGCCCCGGCACCGAGGTCGTGGGCCACCTGCGGCTCTACACCGCCCGCGCGCTCAGGGGGTTCGTCGCCGCCAGCGGCTTCGAGGTGGTGCGCCTCTCCGGGGCGCCCTTCCACGGCGTGCCGCGCCCGCTGCGCGCCCTGGACCGGCTGGCCTGCGCGGTGCCGAGCGCCTCGTCCATCCTGCTGCTGCACGCCCGAAGGACTTGAGTCCCATGTGGTGGGGGGTGGCCGCGGCGCTGCTCGCGAACGTGCTCTACAGCACCGGGTTCGTCCTGGAGAAGCGGGCGTTGACGGCCATGCCGTCGGTCAGCGTCCGCAACCCCCTCCGACTGCTCGGGCAGGTGCTCGGCAGCCCCCTGTGGATCGGCGGCTCGCTGGCGCTCGCGGCCGGGTTCGGCGCGCAGCTCGCCGTGTACCGGACGCTGCCGATCGCCGCCGCGCAGGGGATCTTCGTCTCCGGCCTCGTCCTGCTGCTGCTCCTGTCCTCCCTGCTGCTCGGCGAGGAGACCTCGGGCCGCGAGCGGTACGCGGTCGGCGCGATCCTGCTCGCCCTGCTCATGGTCGTGCTGTCGCTGAGCGAGAACAGCGACACGGTCGGCCATGGCGCGCCCGTGCCCCTGGTCCTCACCGTCTGCCTGCCGTCCCTGGCCGCCGGTCTCTGGCTCTACGGATCGGCGGAGCGCCGCGCCAGGCACCGGCACCGCTTGCCGACGGCGGGCGTGGAGTACGGCGTGGCGGTGGGGCTCCTGTACGGCGTGAGCTCGCTGGCGATCAAGGGCGTCTCCAGCTATCTGACCACGCAGGGGCTGGGCGACGCCTTCGTGGACCTGCTGCGCTCCCCGTATCCGTATCTGCTGCTGTTCACCGGGGCGTTCGGCCTGATCATGTCGCAGGCGGCGCTCCAGCGCTGCCGGGCCTCGCTGATCGTGCCGGTGTGCACGACGGTCACGTCGCTGTTCACGGCGGTGCTCGGGACGCTGGCGTTCGGCGAGGCGCTGCCGCACGAGCCGGTGCGGCTCGCGCTGCGGATCGCGGGCACGGTGCTCGCGGTGACCGTCCTGCTCGCCATGCCCAAGCAC
>NZ_JASKYR010000824.1:0-4064 GCF_041028215.1 Streptomyces flavofungini | reverse complement strand
CTTCCGGCGGGCCGCCGAGGCGTTCGCCCGTGGGGAGGCCCCCGGGAGCGCCGTGCGCGGCCCCCTCGGCGGCACGCCGGAAGCGGCGTTCGTCTTCACCGGACAGGGCAGCCAGCGCCTGGGCATGGGCCGCGGGCTCGCCGCCGCCTTCCCCGCCTTCGCCACCGCCCTGCGCGAGGTGTGCGCCCAGCTCGATCCGCTGCTCGAACGGCCGTTGACCGAGGTCATGTGGGCCGCGCCGGACAGCGAGGACGCCGCCCTGCTCGACGGCACCGGCTACGCCCAGCCCGCGCTGTTCGCCTTCGAGGTCGCCCTGTACCGCCTCCTGGAGTCCTGGGGGATCGTGCCCGCCCGGCTGGTGGGGCACTCCGTGGGGGAGATCGCGGCCGCGCACGTGGCGGGCGTGCTCTCGCTGCGGGACGCCTGCGCGCTGGTCGCGGCGCGCGGCCGCCTGATGGGGGCGCTGCCGACGGGCGGCGCCATGGTCGCGGTGCGCTGCTCGGAGGCGGAGGTCCTGCCGCTGATCGCGGACCGTGCCCACGAGGTCGCCGTCGCCGCCGTCAACGGACCGCGCTCCGTGGTCCTCTCCGGCGCGGCGGAGCCCCTGGCGGAGCTGACCGCCGAACTCTCCGCCGCCGGGCACAAGACCCGCTCCCTCGTCGTCAGCCACGCCTTCCACTCACCGCTGATGGAGCCGATGCTCGCCGAGTTCCGCGAGACGGTCGCCGGGCTCGCCTTCCACGCGCCCGCCCTACCGCTCATCTCCTGCGTCACCGGCCGTCCGCTCACCGTGGAGGAGGCCCGCGACCCCGGCCACTGGGTGCGCCACGTCCGGGACGCGGTGCGGTTCGCCGACGCGGTCGGACACCTCGCCGAGCAACGCACCGCCGTCTACGTCGAACTGGGCCCGGAGGCGGCGCTCACCCCGATGGTCCTGGAGTGCCTGGGCGAGAGCGGGTCGAACACGGCTCCCGTGGTGGAACCGGCGGTGCGCGGCGCCGACGGCGACGCCGAGGCGGGCACGGTGCTGAACGCGGCCGTGCGGCTGCACGCGCTCGGGCTGCCGGTCGACTGGCGTGCGGTTCTGCCGGAAGCCCGCCCCGTGGACCTGCCCACGTACGCCTTCCAGCACGAGGCGTACTGGCTGGCCTCGGTCTCCTCGACTGCCGTGGCCGTGGGGGTGCCGTCGGCCGCCGACGCCGCCGAGAACGCCGGAGGGGAGCTGGCGGGACGACTGGCCGCCCTGTCCGACGAAGAGGCCGAGGCCCTGGTCACCGAGTTGGTGCGGACCGAACTCGCGGCCGTGGTCGGCGGCGCGCTGCCGGGCGACGCGGGGGCCGATACGGCCTTCACCGATCTCGGCGTCACCTCCGTGACCGCCGTGGAACTGCGCAACCGGCTCACCGCCGCCACGGGTGTGCGGCTGCCTCCGACCCTGGTCTTCGACCACCCCTCACCCGCCGCCGTGGCCCGCCTGGTGTGTGGGCGGCTCCGGCACGCGGGGCCGCCCCGCCCCCGCGACGCCGCATCCCTCGTCGACGAACTGGAGGCACTGCTCGTCTCGGGTGCCCACCTCGACACCGCCACGGGGTCACGGCTGCGGGCCCTGGCCGGTCGCTGGGCGCCCGCCCGCACCGGCGCGACAGCCCCTGTTAATGGCCCACTGGATGTGGACTCCGCCTCCGACGAGGAGCTGTTCCGCCTCATGGACGGCGGGGGCCTCGCCGACGACACCCCTTCCGGCGGCACCCGGTGACCGTTGCCGCACAGGGACGTTCCGCTCTCCTCGCCGTACGCACAAGCCCGCGCACCCGTGCCGGGACCGGCACGCCCTGCACGCCCGTTGCCCGGATCGGCGGCGAACGTGCCCGTCCGGGCACGGCGTTCGGGCCGTCGAACACCGACGACGCGGGGGACGCGGCCCGCCTCGGCCCCTCGCCGGGTCCGGTGCTGCCCGCTCCTATCCCTTCCCTCCACCACTCACGTTCGCCCTCCCATCATTCGACGCGGATCGACCAGGAGCACACTTCATGAGCGGGACCGTCACGCCCCTTGCCACCCGGACCGGCCCGGACGGCGGTTCCGGTGACCTGATGATCGAGGCCGACGGCGTCACCAAGTCCTTCGGACAGGTGCGGGCCCTGGACTCGGTGAGCGTCAGCGCGCCCCGGGGCACGGTCCTCGGACTCCTCGGCCACAACGGCGCCGGGAAGACCACCCTGGTCAACATCCTCACCACGGCGCTGCCGCTCAGCTCGGGACGGGCCTCGGTCGCCGGATACGACGTGGCCCGCGAGCCCGTCGAGATCCGCAGGCGCATCGGGCTCACCGGGCAGTTCGCCTCCGTGGACGGACAGCTCAGCGGACGCGACAACCTCGTACTGATCGCCCGGCTCCTCGGCGCCGGACAGCGGGCGGCCCGGGAGCGCGCCGACGAACTCCTTGAGCTGTTCCGGCTGACCGAGGTCGCCGACCGGCGTGCCAGCGGCTACTCCGGCGGCCTGCGCCGCCGCCTCGACCTCGCCGTCTCCCTGGTCGGCGCCCCCTCGGTGCTCTTCCTCGACGAGCCGACCACCGGCCTCGACCCCTCCAGCAGGCTCAACCTGTGGGAGATCGTCGAGGGCCTGGTCGAGCAGGGCACCACGGTCCTGCTGACCACGCAGTACCTGGAGGAGGCCGACCGGCTCGCCGACTCGATCGCGGTGCTGTCCGCGGGCCGCGTCGTCGCCGCGGGAACCGCCGCGGAGCTGAAGGCCACCGTCGGCCGCCGCACGGTCACCCTCACCCTGGAGAGCGGCGAGGACCGGAGCACGGCGGGCGCGGCCCTGCGCGGCGCGGGCTTCGCCCCGGTGATCGGCGAGGAGGACGCCCGCGCCGTCGTCGTCCCCATCGACGCCACCCGGGAGATCGCCGAGGTCGTCCGGGCCCTGGACCAGGTGGGCGTCGAGGCGACCGAGCTGACCTTCGGCGAACCGACCCTGGACGACGTGTATCTGGCGCTCGCCGACCAGTCGGCGTCCCGCTCATCGGCGTGAGAACGCGCGTGGGATCGCGCGTGGGAGCACTGCGCGAGCACGGCGGCGGCAGCCTCGTACGCTCCGGCTCCCACCGCACCCGACCACCCCGGCCACCCCGGCCAGCCCTGCTTCCGCGGCCACCGCGACACGACCCGGCGGGCGGAACCGCCGCCCGACGTCTCCTGTGGAGGACCCCTTGACCACCAAGCTGACCCCGGCCCCCCGTCCGGCCGCGCCCCCGACCGGGGTCGGCACGGCGCCCGTGTTCGGCGGGAGTTCACTTCCCACCCAGATACGCATCCTCACCGGACGGTCGCTGCGGGCCATGGTGACCGACCCCGGCATCGTGCTCTTCGGCCTGATCCAGCCGGTGGTCATCCTGTTCGTCCTGACCCAGGTGTTCAGCAAGATGGGCATGCCGCCGCACTTCCCCGACGGCGTCAGCTACCTCGACTACGTGCTCCCCGCCATCCTGGTGGACAACGCCGCCCAGTCCGCGATGCAGTCCGGCGTGGGTCTGGTGGAGGACCAGAAGAACGGGATGGTCGCCCGGCTGCGCTCGATGCCCGTGCACCCGGGCGCGCTGCTCGCCGCGCGCAGCCTGGTCGGTCTGGTGCGCGCCACGGTGCAGGTGCTCATCATCATGATCCTCGCGATCACGGTGCTGGGGTACTCACCCAACGGCGGCGCGGCCGAACTGGCGCTCTCCGCCGGGCTGACGATCTTCATCAGCTTCTCGCTCGGCTGGGCGTTCATCGCGGCCGGTGCGTGGCTGCGGCGGGCCGAGCCGCTCCAGAACCTCGCGCTGATCGTCATCTTCCCGCTGATGTTCGCCTCCAGCGCCTACGTCCCCGTCGCCGATCTGCCCGGCTGGCTGGCCGCCGTGGCGAGCGTCAACCCGCTGACCTACGCGATCGACGCGAGCCGCGCGCTCGC
This sequence comes from Streptomyces flavofungini, assembly GCF_041028215.1. Classification (GTDB taxonomy): domain Bacteria; phylum Actinomycetota; class Actinomycetes; order Streptomycetales; family Streptomycetaceae; genus Streptomyces; species Streptomyces flavofungini_B. The sequence continues at coordinate 111 of NZ_JASKYR010000824.1, read as the reverse complement.
CCTCGACGTGCCCGGCCTGGACCACGCGATCCCGTCCGTGCTGATCAGCGCGGTGATCGCGGTGGTGGGCATGGTCACCGCCCTGCGCGGCTTCCGCCGCCCCCTCTGACC
>NZ_JASKYR010000823.1:0-3370 GCF_041028215.1 Streptomyces flavofungini | reverse complement strand
CCGTGTCCGACTGCCATGCCGGGACTCCGGGAGGGGAGGGCGTTCCCACTGGAAACGCGTTATCGTTTGAGCCCGTASGAAATCGGCTGGCGCTGATGGTACGGACGTCCCCCGGACCCGGCAAGGGGGGGCCGGATGCCTTGGGGGAGACGGGAAGAGCGGGGACACTTGCCGGTACGACGCGCACCGGCACCACGCGCACCGCGGGAACGAGGAGACACGTACGTGACGGGCTACCGCTCCATCCGTGAGACCGAGAAGGCGGTCCGGGCCAAGCTCGGCGGGACACCCGTCAAGCACGACCGGATGGCCGCCGTGGCGAACATCTACCGCGCGGCCTCGGCCGTCCGGCAGCACTTCGAGAACTCCGTGCTGCGCGGCGCCGAACTGACCTGGACGTCCTTCGTCGTGCTCTACGTCGTCTGGATCTGGGGCGAGATGGAGACGCGCTACGTCGCCGAGGAGGCGGGCATCTCCAAGGGCACGCTCACCGGGGTCGCCCGCACCCTCGCGGGCCGCGGCCTCCTCGAACGCCGGGGCCACCCCGACGACGGGCGGCTCGCGCTGCTCCGGCTCACCGAGGAGGGGGAGCGGCTCATGGGCGAGGTCTTCCCGGCCTTCAACGCCGAGGAGGCCTTCGTGACCGAGGGGCTCACGGACGAGGAGTGCCGGGCGCTCGCCGACCTGCTGCGCAAGATCGTGGTGCGGACCGAGGACAAGGGCGAGGAGCGCAGGCTCGAACTCCTCGACGGAGCGGCGCCCGCCCCGCGCAGGAGCGGCCGCCGCGCCAGGACCGGGGCCTGACCGGCGCGGCGGGCCCGGAGCTGCTCAGCGCGGCGCGTCCGCGGCCCGTACCAGCGCTTCGAACAGGCCGCGCATGGCCCGGTCCGAGGCGGCGGTGTCCTCGGGGTGCCACTGCACCGCGGTGAACCAGCCATCGGCGCCGTCCAGTTCCAGCGCCTCGACGGTGCCGTCGGCGGCCCACGCGGTGGGGACCAGGCCCCGGCCCGGCCGGTCCACGCACTGGTGGTGGTAGCAGGACACCACGGTCTCCTCGGCGCCGAGCGCCCGCGCGAGCACGCAGCCGGGCCGCACGCGCACGGGGTGCGTCTTGTGGCGGTGGTAGGCGTCCGGGCCGCCCATGTCCTGCCGCAGCGTGCCGCCGAGCGCGACGTTCACCACCTGAAGGCCCCGGCAGACGGCCAGCGTCGGCAGGCCGCCGGTCAGCGCGAGACGGGCGAGCGTCAGGTCGAAGGCGTCCTGGGAGTCATCGACGTCGTACACGGAACCGTGCACCTCGGCGCCGTCCGCGTACCGCCACGGCGCGAGGTCGCCGCCGCCCGGCAGCAGCAGCCCGGCACACCGCCCGAGCCGCTCGGCGGCGCCCTCCGGAGGACCCGGCAGCATCATGAACGGCTCACCGCCCGCGCGGAACACCGCCTCGGCGAGCGCGCGGGCGGTGACGACGGCGGCGTACCGCAGGGCGGAGGTGGAGGCGGCGTAGCGCTGGGGCAGGGCGATCAGAGGGCGCCGGACCCGTGGCCGGAACCCGCTCAGAGCCGTATCCACGTCGTCTTCAGCTCCGTGTACTTCTCCAGGGCGTGCGCGGACTTGTCGCGGCCGTTGCCGGACTGCTTGTAGCCGCCGAAGGGGACCGTCAGGTCGCCCTCCTCGTAGCAGTTGACCCAGACCGTGCCCGCCCGCAGCCGCCGGGCCACCGTGTGCGCCACCGACAGGTCCGCCGTCCACAGGCCCGCGGCCAGGCCGTACTCCGTGCCGTTGGCCAGCGCCACCGCCTCCTCCAGGGTGTCGAAGGTGAGGACGGAGAGGACCGGGCCGAAGATCTCCTCGCGGGCCAGGGCCATGGCGGGGGTGACCCGGTCGAAGACCGTGGGGGCGAAGTAGCTGCCGCCCGGCACCCGGTCGAGCGGTCCGCCGCCCGCACGCAGCCGCGCCCCCGCCTCGGCTCCCCGGCGCACATGCTCCTCGACGGCGGCCACCCGGGCCGCGCCCGCGAGCGCCCCCATCTCCGTGGCGGGGTCCAGCGGATCGCCGACCCGCAGCGCCGCCGCCCGCTCCACGACCGCCGCCGTGACCTCCTCCGCCACCGCCGAGTGGACGAGCAGCCGCGAGGGTGCCGTGCACATCTCGCCCTGGTTGAAGAAGATGCCCCACGCGGCCGTGGCCGCCGCCGATGCCAGGTCGGGGGCGTCGGGCAGCACGATGTTCGGTGACTTGCCGCCCAGTTCGAGCCAGACCCGCTTGAGGTTGGAGTCGGCCGCGTACCGCAGGAACCGGCGGCCCACGGCGGCGGAGCCGGTGAAGGCGAGCACGTCGACGTCCGGGTGGCGGCCGAGCGCGCGGCCCGCCGTCGGCCCGTCGCCCGCGACGACGTTCAGGACCCCCGGTGGCAGCCCCGCCTCGTCGGCGACGCGGCCGAGCGCAAGGGCGGAGAGCGGCGTCAGCTCGGACGGCTTGAGGACCACCGTGCAGCCCGCCGCGAGCGCCGGTGCCACCTTCCACGCGGCGAGCGTGAGCGGGAAGTTCCACGGGACGACCGCGCCGACCACGCCGGACGGCTCGCGTGTGACGAGGGCGAGCGCGCCAGGGCCGGTGTGCGGGGCCTCGTCGGTCAGCTTGTCGGCGAGCTGCCCGTACCAGCGGAAGGTGTTCGCCAGGGCGCGCAGCTCGATCCCGTACGCCTCGGTGACCGGCTTGCCGTTCTCCAGCGCCACCGTCAGAGCGAGTTCGGCGCGCCGCTCCTCGACGAGCGCGGCGATCCGCAGCAGCGCGCGGCCCCGGTCGGCGGGTGCCAGGCGCGGCCAGGGCCCGTCGTCGAAGGCGCGGCGGGCGGCGGCGACGGCGAGGTCCACCTCCTTCTCGCCCGCGTCCGCGACGAGCGCGAGCGTGCGTCCGTCGCGCGGCGAGACGACGGGGAACGTGCCGCCCGAGCCGTCCTGGTCGGCGCCCGCGACGCGGTGTGCGACGGGGAGCGCGGGGATCAGCTCCTCGGCCCTGCGGAGCCAGTCATGGTGGCTGCTCGTGGCCAGTGTGTCGTCGTCGTCCGGCATGGCTGCCTCCCAGAGATGGGGCCGAGCGTCTCGTCCGGATTTCGTTTGAGTACAAACGATAGGCCAACCGGCCCTTGCGGGCGAGGGGTTGACCCGGTCGCCCACCGCTCCTATGTTGTTTGGGGTCAAACGAACTGGAGGTCCCGATGGCTCTTCCAGAGAGTGCGCCCCCGACGGCGTCCGTCGCCGGGGTGCCCGTCGACACCCGGCACTGGATAGGCGGCGCCCGCCTCGCCTCGGCCGCCGAAGTCACCGCCCACGCCGCCGCCGGGCCGCACGCCGCCACCGCGCCTTCCGCC
>NZ_JASKYR010000822.1:0-3400 GCF_041028215.1 Streptomyces flavofungini | reverse complement strand
GGGCGGGGCCGGGTCCCGGGGCCCTGGAGGCCTTCTCCCGTGCGGGTGCCCTGGACGCGGGAGGCCGGTCGTGCGCCCCTGCGGCGCGCGGCTGGTCGTCGCCGTCCGCCCCGCATCCGCCGACCAGGCCACCGGTCAGCGCCGTGCCCGCGCAGGCGGCGGCCAGGCTCCCGCCGGTCCGCAGAAAGCCGCGTCGGCCGCGTTCCGTACCTCCGTACGGGGCGCCGCCCCGTCTCGCATGCTCCGTCACGCCGACCATTTAATGCGCTAATAGGGCCGATCAAGGTGATTGACCCGATTTGGGCATGCCGCCGACCATCGCCACACCCTCACTTCGCAGCATCGAAGGCCACCCCCAAGCCTTGCTTATCGCCTGTCACAGCCGCTGCTTAACCAGCGTTTACCAGGCAGGTGTCTCATCTCACCAAGGATTCACCTCTAAAGTGATATGGTTTGTGCCGAAATAAACCATTGGCACCTTTGGCGCACCGCGCCCCGCGTGCCATAGTCGGACTTACGACCCCCATTGACCCGGGCCCAGGTCGTCGTCAGCCGCCGTGGAACACACCCCAGACATCCACGGCGCTTCACGGAAGCCCCCGCAGAGCCGGACCACGGCCGCAGGGGGCTTTCGCGTATCCGGGGCGGGGTGCGCGTCAGCGGTCGGAGGCCCGCATCTCGAACCACGTCGTCTTGCCGCGCGGCAGCAGATCCACGCCCCACCGGTCGGAGAGCTTGTCCACCAGGAAGAGCCCCCGGCCGCTCAGGTCCATCTCCTGGACCGGCATCAGACACGGCAGCCCCCGCGAGGGATCACGGACCTCCACCCGGATCCAGCCGCGCCGCCGCTGCATGCGGAGGCCGAAGACGCGCGCGCCCGTATGCCGCACGGCGTTGCCGACGAGCTCGGAGACGAGGAGGACGGCGTCCTCGGTGAGCTTCGGGGAGAGTCCCCAGTGCCGCAGGACGACGACCTGGGCGAGGCGGCGCGCGATGGCGGCGGACTCCGGGCGCGACGGAAGCGGCACCTCCGCGTCCGTGGGGTTGCCGAACAACTCAAGTGCCTTCAGCGCGTGTTCGTCCTCCACCGCCGGCGACCAGCGCGCAGCCGTCGCACTGGTGTGCCGCCGCGGCCGTTCGTAACCCTCCAGCCCCGCCATGCCCTCCATCATGGCCGCCCAGAGCGCTCTCCGGGGCCGTTCCGACGGAATCGGCCCCCCGGAACCAGTCATTCCGGGGGGCCGGTAAGGCATATGCCACGGGCAGCACAGGACCTTGAAAAGCGCCTCTGAGCTGCGATGACTTGCCGCGTACAAGTGATCACGGAACGCGCCTGGCGGGGCGTACTCAAGGTTTTGTTCAGCCCGCCATAATCCGCCCCTTCGGGGGACCACTTGGCCGATGTCTTATCACCAGGCGGCCAACTGGACCCCTACGGAGGGCAGTTCGGGGCGGATCGGGGCGCCGGTCCGGGGGCGTCCGGGCGCGTGTCAGAGGAACTTCGCCTTGCCCGGACCCTCCTCCACGAAGCTCCGCATGCCCCGCTCCCGGTCCTCCGTGGCGAACAGACCCGCGAACCAGGTGCGTTCGATCGCCAGGCCCGTCTGGAGGTCCGTCTCCAGACCCGCGTCGATCGACTCCTTGGCGGCGCGCAGCGCGATCGCGGGGCCCTGTGCGAGCCGCGCGGCCCACGCGTGCGCCTGCTCGTGGACCTCGGCGGCGGGCACCACCCGGTCCACCAGGCCGATCGCGAGCGCCTCCGGCGCCTTGACCTGGCGGCCGGTGAAGATGAGGTCCTTGGCCTTGGCGGGGCCGACGAGGCGGGCCAGGCGCTGGGTGCCGCCCGCGCCGGGGATGAGGCCGAGCAGGATCTCCGGCTGGCCCAGCTTCGCGTTCTCCGCGGCGATGCGGAAGTCCGCGCAGAGGGCGAGCTCGCAGCCGCCGCCCAGGGCGTAGCCGTTGACGGCGGCGACGACGGGCTTGGGGATGCGGGCGATGGCGGTGAAGGACTCCTGGAGGGCACCGGAGCGCGCGATCATGGCCGCGTGGTCCATGTCCTGCATCTCCTTGATGTCCGCCCCGGCGGCGAACACCTTCTCACCGCCGGTGATCACCACGGCGCGCACGTCGTCGCGGCGCGTGGCCTCCTCGGCGAGTTCCTTCAGGCGGTCCTGGGTGGCGATGTCCAGGGCGTTCATGGGCGGGCGGTCGAGCCGGATCGTACCGACGCCTTCGGCGACTTCGAGGGTTGCAGTCATGCGCAGCACGTTAGCGGGGGTTAACGCCGATGGGGCCGGTGCACTTGGTCACAGTGCACCGGCCCCACCGGGAGACGGCCGAGCGGCTGAGCGGTTGAGCGGTTGAGCGGTTAGACAGTCGAGCGGTGGAGCGGCTGAGCGGTCGGCGTCAGGCCTTCCACTCCTCCCACGGCATGTTCCAGCCGTTGTAGCCGTTCTCCGGCTGGATCTTCTTGTCCGCGGAGTTCTTCACGACGACGACGTCACCGATCATCGAGTTGTTGAAGAACCAGCCCGCGGGCGTCTTCTTGCTGTAGCCGCCGCGCACGTCGCTCAGGCCTATGCAGCCGTGGCTGGCGTTGGTGTTGCCGAAGGCGCCGCCCGACCAGTAGTTGCCGTGGATGAACGTGCCGGAGGTCGACAGGCGCATCGCGTGCGGGACGTCCTTGATGTCGTACTCGCCGCCGAAGCCGACGGTCTCGCCGTTCATCCGGGTCACCTGGAGCTTCTCGCTGATGACCATCTCGCCGTTGTACGTGGTGGTGCCCGGCGCGCCCGCGGTGATCGGGATCTTCTTGATCTGCTTGCCGTCGCGGACGACCTTCATCTGGTGCGTCTTGGCGTCGACGGTGGAGACCTGGCTGCGGCCGATGGTGAAGTTCAGGGTCTTGGCCTGCTTGCCGTAGACGCCCGGGCGGCCCTCGACGCCGTCGAGGTTGAGCTTGACGGTGACCTTGGTGCCGGCCTTCCAGTACTTCTCGGGGCGGAAGTCGAGGCGGTCGTTGCCGAACCAGTGGCCCTCGACGGGCACGGACGGCTCGGTCTTGATCTCGATGGCCTTCTCGACGGCCTCCGGGGCGGTGATGCCGCGCGTGAAGTTGACCGAGAACGGCATGCCCACGCCGACCTCGGAGCCGTCCTCCGGGTTGAACTGGCCGATGAAGGTGTTCTTCGGCGTCAGCGTGGTGAAGGCGGTGTCCTTGGCGGACGCCCGGCCCTCGGAGTCCTTCGCCACCGCGTGGACCTTGTACTTGGTGGCCGACGCGAGGTGGTGCGCGGGCGCCCAGCCCTTCCCGCCCGCGGTGATCTTGCCGGGGACGGGGTTGCCCTTGCTGTCCTCGACCCTGACCTCGGAGAGCTTGCCCTTGTCCGCGGATATCTTC
>NZ_JASKYR010000821.1:0-4037 GCF_041028215.1 Streptomyces flavofungini | reverse complement strand
GACGAGGTACCGCCCGGTCTCGCGGTCGCCGAAGGCGTAGGTGCGCAGCCAGGGCGGCACGTCGGCGGCGGGGGCGAGTTCGGCGAAGCCGCGCTCGGCGAAGGCGCTCACCACGGCGGGGAGCCCGGCCGTTCCGGCGGCCTTGACGACGGCGAGTTCACCGCCGGGGCGGGCCGGGGCGTCCAGCGGTCCGACGACCAGCGGCGCCGACCAGACGCGGCCGAGGATCTTCACGGCGGTCTCGGGCGGTCCCGCGTGGCTCCGTCGGCCCTGCCGCAGACCCGTGCGGTCGAATGCGTCGCGATTCGCGGCCGCGGCTTCGTCGGCGGCCGGGGATGAATGCCCCGGCACGGTGTCGGCGTTCTGTTCCGCCATGGAATTCCCCCAGGCGTTCGATGGTCGTCACACACGTAGTCGTCGTCACGTTCGTGATCGTCGTCACGTTCATAGGCGTCGCGCCCGTAGGCGTCACATTCGTAACCGTCGCACTCTGAGCCGTCGCACTGGACGAGAAAGCGTTATCCGTAGCTCAGCGTCACACGAATACCGACGGGCCGACAACGCGTCCAACCGCTTGATGCGCGCACTTGGACGTGGCCAAAATCCACCGGCGTACGAGCCGGTCCGAAGGGACGGATCATCCCACCGGCCCCACGGGTGCGCGCGGCGTGTGCGCCGCCCATTCCGGCACCGCGTCCCACCCCCCGGCGGCCAGCGCCGCCACGAGGCGGTCGGCGGTCGGCTGGGGCACGGCGAACCGCACCGTGAGCCCCGCTTCCGCCGGAGCGTTCACGGCGGCGTCCTCCGCGGTGACGCCGAGCCCCGCGACGGCGGCGAACAGCCGGGCGAGCTCGCCGGGGCGGTCGTCGACGGCCACGCGCACCGTGTGCCGCCCGTCGCCGCCGGGAGCCGCGCCGGGCAGTCGCGCGCGCCCCGACACACCCCGGTCCAGCAGGTCCACCAGGGTGCGCATGCCCAGCTCACGGTCGGGACCGCCGCTTCTGGCCAGCGCGTCCACGGCGGGCACGAGGCGGGACAGATCCGTGTGCAGTTCCCTGAGGACGTCGGCGACCGCGCCCGCGTTGGCCTGGAGGATGTCGCTCCAGAGCCGGGAGTCGCCGCCCGCCACCCGGGTGGCGTCCCGCAGGCCCTGTCCGGCGACCCGGTCGAGACCTGCCGGGCCCTCGCCAAGGCGGGCCGCCATCAGACTGGCCAGCAGATGCGGGACGTGCGAGGTCACCGCGACGGCCGCGTCGTGGTCCCGGCTGCGCATCACCACCGGGACCGCGCCGCACAGGGCGACCAGCTCAAGGGCGCGCTCGAAGGCCGCGTCCGAGGTCAGCCGCGAGGGGGTCAGCACCCAGTTGCGGTCGTGGAACAGCTCGGCGCGGGCGGCCAGCGGCCCCGAGCGCTCGCGCCCGGCGAGCGGGTGGCCGCCGACGTAGCGGGCGGGGTCGGGGGCGTGGTGCAGCGCGGCCTGTTCGGGCCCCGCCTTCACGCTGGCCACGTCGGTGTAGGCGCGGGCGATGCCGCGCTCCTGCGCATCGGCGAGGACGGCGGCCACCTGACTGGGCGGGACCGCGAGCACGGCGAGGTCGACGGGGGCGGCGGGACCCCGCGCGTGCCCCGCGCCGAGGGCGGCGGCCACCCTGACGGCGGCCGGGTCGCGGTCGGCGAGGTGGACCGTCACTCCGGCGCGGCTCACGGCGAGGGCCACCGAAGTGCCGATCAGACCGGCCCCGATCACGGTCATGGTGCGCATCACCGAACATCACCCGTCCCCTGGACCGTCGATCGGCCGTGAACCGTGGCGCTCACCCCCGGGTGAGATCCGCCGGTTTTTTATACCCGGAGTGCGTCGCCGAATTCATGGGCGGCCGCATATCTGGACGGTTCGGATTCCTGGACGGCTCGGATTCCTGGACGGCTCGGATTCCTGGACGGCCCGGATTCCTGGACGGTTCGGTTTGCTGGACGGTCCGGTCCGGCCGTTATGCCGTTACGGCGTCCATGGCACCCATGGCCAGATAGGAGATCCGGCTCGTAGAGTCCCGGGAACGCTTTTCTCCCCCACTCCGGAGACATTCATGAGCGCATTACCGAAAACCGCGGGACCGCTCTCGGATCTGTCGCTCGACCATGTGGAGATGTACGTCGAGGACGTGGAGGCGGCGGCCGCGTCCTGGGTCGACGGTTACGGCTTCACGGTGGTCGGCACCGGCTCCTTCGCCGACCACCGGGGCATCGCGCTGCGCCACGGCCGCATCACCCTCGTCCTCACCCAGGCGACGTCGGACGAGCACCCCGCGTCGGCGTACGTACTCGACCACGGGGACGGTGTCGCGGACATCGCCCTGCGCAGCACGGACGCCGACGCGGCCTTCCGTGCCGCGCTCGACCGGGGCGCGGTGGCCCACCGGCGCGCGCGTGCCGGACAGGGCGCGGCGGTCCGGGGTTTCGGGGACGTCGTCCACACCCTGGTCCAGCGCGCTCCCGGCGAGGGCCCCGGGCTGCCCGCCGGTTACGTGCCCGCGCCCGCCTCGCTCGCCCCCGACGACGTGGGGCTCCTCGACCTCGACCACGTCGCGGTCTGCCTGCCCGCCGGTGACCTCGGTCCGACGGTCGGTCACTATCTGCGTGCGCTGGGCTTCCGGGACATATTCGAGGAGCGCATCGTCGTCGGCGCCCAGGCGATGGAGTCGAGGGTGGTGCAGAGCGCGTCGGGCACGGTGACGCTGACGCTGATCGAACCCGACCCCGAGGCCGCGACGGGGCAGATCGACGAGTTCCTCAAGAGCCACCACGGAGCGGGCGTGCAGCACCTGGCGTTCTCGTCCAGGGACGCGGTGCGCTCGGTCAGGTCGCTCACCGAGCGCGGTGTCGGCTTCCTCCGTACGCCGTCGTCGTACTACGACCTGCTCGGTGAGCGCATCGATCTCGGCGCCGAGCGTCTCGCCGCGCTCCGGGAGACGCACGTGCTCGCCGACGAGGACCACGACGGCAGGCTCTTCCAGATCTTCACCGCCTCGGCGCACCCCCGGCAGACGCTGTTCTTCGAGGTCATCGAGCGCCAGGGCGCCGCGACCTTCGGCAGCGCGAACATCAAGGCGCTGTACGAGGCCGTGGAGCTGGAGCGGACGAAGCAGCGTGGATTCCACCAGCGGTGAACCGCCGGGGCCGCCGGAGCCGCCAGGTCCGCCGGAGGGCGCCGCTTGGGACCTCGGTGTGCACTGCGTCGCCGACGCGGAGCGCGCGGCGGCCGGGGTGCTCCCCCGTGCGGTGTGGGACTTCGTGGCCGGTGGCAGCGGCTCGGAGGTGACGCTCGACGCCAACCGGGCGGCCCTGGACCGCGTCCAGTTGGTCCCGCGCGTCCTGCGGGACGTCTCGCACCGCACGACGGACACGGCTCTGCTCGGGCGCCCCGCCCGGTTGCCCCTGGCGCTCGCGCCCATCGCCTACCAGCGGCTGCTGCACCCCGAGGGTGAGCTGGCCGCCGCGCGGGCGGCGCGGGCCGCGGGTGTGCCGTTCACCGTGAGCACTCTCAGCAGTGTGCCGGTGGAGGCGCTCGTGGCGACCGGCGCGGCCGTCTGGTTCCAGCTCTACTGGCCGCGTGAGCCGGGGCGCGCGCTCGATCTGGTGCGCAGGGCCGAGGACGCAGGGGCGCGGGCGGTCGTCCTCACCGTCGACGTGCCGTGGATGGGCCGCAGGCTCCGGGACGTACGCAACCGCTTCGCGCTGCCGGACGATGTGCGCGCCGTCCATCTGGCCCCGGGCCCGACGGCGGCGCACCGGCCCGCGGCGGGCGGCGGCTCCGCGCTGGCCGCCCATACCGAGTCGGCGCTCTCCCCGGCCCTGACCTGGTCGTCGGTGGCCGAGCTGCGGGCGGCGACCCGGCTGCCGCTGGTCCTCAAGGGCGTCCTGGCGGCGGAGGACGCGGTGCGTGCCGCCGAGTGCGGGGCGGACGCGGTGGTGGTCTCCAACCACGGGGGCCGTCAGCTCGACGGCGCGGTCCCGAGCGTCACCGCGCTGCCGGAGGT
>NZ_JASKYR010000820.1:0-3337 GCF_041028215.1 Streptomyces flavofungini | reverse complement strand
GCCTTCCCCCGTGGGTGCTGCCGTACGTCGTGCCGTCCCGCGCCGCTCAGCGCGGGACCCTCAGTTCCACTTCCGTGCCCTGGCCGGGCACCGAGATCAGCTCGGCCGTGCCGCCGATGTCCCTGAGCCGTCCGCGGATCGACTGGGCGACCCCGAGCCTGCCCTCGCCCTCGGCCTCCGCGAGGCGGCCCTCGGGGATGCCGGGGCCGTCGTCCCGCACGGTGACGATCACCTCGTCCGGCTCGTCCTCGACCAGGATCCAGGCGTGCGCGCCGGGCCCGGCGTGGCCGCGGACGTTGTCCAGGGCGGCGCCGACGGCGGCGGCGAGCTCCCGGGCCGCGTGCGGGGCGAGCCGCACCGGGGCCCCCGGCTCGGAGAGCGTCACCCGTGAGCCCGCGTGCACGGCGAGCAGCGGGCGCAGGTCGCGCGGCGCCGCGTCCTGCCCGTCCCCGCGCTCGTCCGGTTCCTCCACCGCGCGGACCAGGGCACCCTGCGAGGCGTCCTCCGAGGCGTAGGAGGCGGGGACGAGGCCCGCGGTGACCAGGGTGCGCAGCGCCACCTCCTGCTCGCCCGCGAGGCGTCCGAGCTCCGCGGCCTCGCCGCCGATGGCGGTGCCGCGCCGCTGCACCATGGCGAGGACCTGGAGGACGCTGTCGTGGATGTCGCGGGCCAGGCGCTCCCGCTCACGGGTCGCGGCCTCGATCTCCAGGGCGCGGGCCAGGGTGCGCTCGGAGGCGCGGGCCACCTCCACCACGTAGCCGATGGCGATGGAGGCGATGCAGACCAGCAGGACGTTGTGGACCGTGTCGCGGCTGAACGCGCCGCGCTGCACCACATTGGCGACGCCCACGAGCAGCGAGGCGAAGGCCGCCCACCGCCAGCCGCCCTTGATCGCGTACGCGAGGACGGCGCCGGCGGTCCATATGGAGGGCAGGGTCGGACCGCCGTTGACGATCCGCTCGTGCGAGTCGGCGAGCGGCGTGATCAGGATGCCGACGAGGGCGATGGTCAGGTCGCAGACGAGGAAGCCCCTGGTGCAGCTCGCGGCGTTCGCGACGCGGGGCAGCGTGCCGAGGGTCCAGACGGCGAGGACCGCGAAGTAGGAGATGGCCACCCAGGGGTGGTCGGGCTGCTGGTGGGCGGTCCCGAAGAGCCCGATCGCGTACAGCATGGTCAGGACGCGGTAGCCGCTGAGCGCGCGCCAGAGCGGCTGCTCGACCGACATCCGCATGACCCGTTCGCGTCTCGCCATGTGCCCCGTCCCCCGTGTCCCCACCCCTGAACGGACGCGGCTAGGCGCCGGGCCGTTCCCCTTCGGCCGCCTTCTCCGCCGACTTCTCCGGGGCCTTGTCGGCCGCCTTCTCCGCGGCCTTCTCGCTCGCCTTGGCGGCCTTCGCGGCCTCGGAGATCTGGCGCTTGGCGGCCGTCGCGTACATGTCGACGTACTCCTGGCCGGAGAGCTTCATGATCTCGTACATGACCTCGTCGGTCAGCGCCCGCAGCACGAAGCGGTCCTGCTCCATGCCCTGGTAGCGCCGGAAGTCCAGCGGCTCGCCGATGCGGATGCCGGGCCGCATCAGCTTCGGCATCACCTTGCCGGGCGGCTGGATCTTCTCGGTGTCGATCATCGCCACGGGGAGCACGGGCGCCCCGGTGGCGAGCGCCACGCGCGCGAGGCCGCCGGGCTTGCCCCGGTAGAGGCGTCCGTCGGGCGAGCGCGTGCCCTCGGGGTAGATGCCGAAGAGCTCGCCGCGCTCCAGCACCTCGATGCCGCTCCTGATGGCCGCCTCGCCCGCGCCGCGTCCGCCGGAGCGGTCCACGGGGAGCTGGCCGACGCCCTTGAAGAAGGCGGCGGTGAGCTTGCCCTTCACTCCGGGCGAGGTGAAGTACTCCGCCTTGGCGATGAAGGTGACCTTGCGGTCGAGGACCGCGGGGAGGAAGAAGGAGTCCGAGAACGAGAGGTGGTTGCTCGCCAGAATGGCGGGACCCTCGGCGGGGACGTTCTCAAGGCCCTCCACCCAGGGCCTGAAGCCGAGCTTCAGCGGCCCTCCGATGGCAACCTTCATTGCGCCGTAGATCAAACCGAGTGCCTCCTGTTTCTGTGGATCAGACCTTAACCCGGTGTGCCGTCCAGGGGCCCGACGGCCCTGGCCGGTGTCAGTCCGGTCGCGTACGGTGAAGTACTCCCCCATCTCACGAAGGAGACCGAAGGTGCCGGTCCTCCCCGGAGCCGAGCCGTACCGCCACGAAGGCGGCGAGGTCGGCGTCCTGCTCTGCCACGGCTTCACCGGATCCCCGCAGTCGCTGCGCCCCTGGGCCGAGTATCTGGCGGAGCGCGGCCTCACCGTCTCGCTGCCGCTGCTGCCCGGCCATGGCACCCGCTGGGAGGACATGCAGGTCACCGGCTGGCAGGACTGGTATGCCGAGGTCGACCGCGAGCTGCGCGCCCTCCTGGAGCGGTGCACGCGCGTCTTCGTCTTCGGCCTCTCCATGGGCGGCACGCTGAGCCTGCGCCTGGCCGCGAAGCACGGCGACGCGGTCGCGGGCCTGGTCCTGGTCAACCCGGCGAACAAACTGCACGGCCTCGCTCCGTACGCGCTCCCGTTCGTCCGGCACGTCGTGCGGACCACGAAGGGCATCGCGAGCGACATCGCGAAAGAGGGCTCGGCCGAGATCGGCTACGACCGGGTCCCGCTGCACGCCGCGCACTCCATGCGCACCTTCTTCCGCCTGGTCGACGGGGAGCTGCCCCAGGTGACCCAGCCGCTGCTGCTGCTGCACAGCCCCAGGGACCACGTCGTGCCCGCCGCCGACTCCGCCCGTGTCCTCGGCCGCGTCTCCTCCACGGACGTCACGGAGATCCTGCTGGAACAGAGCTACCACGTGGCGACGTTGGACCATGACGCGGACCGGATCTTCGAGGAGAGCTACGCGTTCATCGGCCGGATCGCCCCCAGCGTCGGCAAGGAAGGGACGGCCACCGGTGGCTGAGCACGAGGCTGACCGCGAAGAGAGCCGCGAGGAGCCGGAGGAGGGCAAGGCACCCCGCGACGGAGTGCCGCTGGACGAGGAGGCGGCCTGGCAGGCGATCGTCGCCGGGTACGGCGAGGAGCCCGCCGATCCGCCGGGCGCCAAGCCCTTCAAGTCGGTGGAGGACCTGGCCCTTCTGGAGCCGGAGAGCAACGGCCCCGGTGCCGCGGGGACCGCCCCCGGCACGGACCCCGCGGACCCCGGCGCGAAGCCCGGCGGCGAGCCGGACGCCGGGACCAAGCCGGACCCCAAGACCGGGCCCGGCCCCGACAGGCCGCTCGGCAGTTCCGTCTCCTTCGCCCCCGGC
>NZ_JASKYR010000082.1:0-15500 GCF_041028215.1 Streptomyces flavofungini | reverse complement strand
GCCGGGGCCCGCCCGGCCGCCGCGCGGGCCCCGGGGGCCTCGGGGGCGGCTGCCCGCGCCCGTTCCCGGGGAGATCTGGTGGGCGCTCGTCCCCTACGAGGACGGGCCCGGCGGCAAGGACCGGCCCTGTCTGGTCCTGTCGGTCCGCGGCGAGCGGGCCCGCGTCGCGAAGATCACCAGCCGGTACCACGACGAGCGCCCGGGGGTGATCCCCCTGCCCCCCGGCTCGGTGGGCGACGCCCAGGGCCGGGCGAGCTTCCTGGAGACCGACGAACTGAGGGACGTCCCCCTGACAGACTTCCGCCGCGGCGCGGGCACGGTAGACCCGGCGGTATGGGACCAGGTGAAGTACTTGGCCCGGTGAACCTGAGCCAGAATCCAGCCCGTCCGGCACTCGATGACAACCGGCCGAGCCAAGATCCAGCCCGTCCGGCACCTGAGAACAACCGGCCGAGCCAAGATCCAGCCCGTCCGGCACCTGAGAACAACCGGCCGAGCCAAGATCCAGCCCGTCCGGCACCTGAGAACAACCGGCCGAGCCAAGATCCAGCCCGTCCGGCACCTGAGAACAACCGGCCGAGCCAAGATCCAGCCCGTCCGGCACCTGAGAACAACCGGCCGAGCCAAGATCCAGCCCGTCCGGCGTTTGAGGACAACCGGCGAAGCCGGTGCCACGACCACCGGCCGGGCCGAGAATTCAGCCCGTCCGGCGTTTGAGGACAACCCGGCGGAGCCGGGGACGCGGAGGCCGGTCAGCGAAAGACGGGGGAAGCGAGGAACCGTTCTCCCGGGCGGCTAAGCCCACAGCTGGCCGTGCAGCGTCTCGATCGCCGCCTCCGTGGTGGGCGCGGTGTAGACGCCCGTGGACAGGTACTTCCAGCCGCCGTCGGCCACGACGAAGACGATGTCCGCCGTCTCCCCCGCCTTGACCGCCTTCCGGCCGACACCGATCGCCGCGTGCAGCGCCGCGCCGGTGGAGACGCCCGCGAAGATGCCCTCCTGCTGGAGGAGTTCACGGGTACGGGTGACCGCGTCGGCGGAGCCGACGGAGAAGCGGCTGGTCAGGACCGAGGCGTCGTACAGCTCGGGGACGAAGCCCTCGTCGAGGTTGCGCAGGCCGTAGACGAGATCGTCGTAGCGCGGCTCGGCGGCGACGATCTTGATGTCGGGGTTCTGCTCCCGCAGGTACCTGCCGACGCCCATGAGGGTGCCGGTGGTGCCGAGGCCCGCCACGAAGTGGGTCACGGACGGGAGGTCGGCGAAGATCTCCGGGCCCGTCGTCGTGTAGTGGGCGCCCGCGTTGTCCGGGTTGCCGTACTGGTAGAGCATCACCCAGTCCGGGTGCTCGGCGAAGAGCTCCTTGGCCACGCGGACCGCGGTGTTGGAGCCGCCCGCCGCCGGGGACGAGATGATCTCGGCGCCCCACATGGCGAGCAGGTCGCGCCGCTCCTGGGAGGTGTTCTCCGGCATGACGCACACGATGCGGTAGCCCTTGAGCTTGGCCGCCATCGCCAGCGAGATGCCGGTGTTGCCGGAGGTCGGCTCCAGGATCGTGCAGCCGGGCGTCAACCGGCCGTCCTTCTCGGCCTGTTCGACCATGTGCAGCGCCGGCCGGTCCTTGACGGACCCGGTCGGGTTGCGGTCCTCCAGTTTGGCCCAGATGCGGACGTCGCCGGAGGGCGAGAGCCGCGGCAGGCGTACGAGCGGCGTGTTGCCGACCGCGGCGAGCGGGGAGTCGTAGCGAGGCATCCCTGATCGGGCCTAGACCATGCCGCCGGCGACGGCCGGCAGGATCGTGACGTTGTCGCCGTCGGCGAGCTTGGTGGAGATGCCGTCGAGGAAGCGGACGTCCTCGTCGTTGAGGTACACGTTCACGAAGCGGCGCAGCTTGCCGTCGTCGACGATGCGGTCCGCGATGCCCGCGTGCCGCGAGTCGAGGTCGGCGAAGAGCTCGGCGAGGGTGCCGCCGCTGCCCTGCACTGCCTTCTCGCCGTCGGTGTAGGTGCGGAGGATGGTCGGGATGCGGACCTCGATGGCCATGCTGAGGGC
This sequence comes from Streptomyces flavofungini, assembly GCF_041028215.1. Lineage (GTDB taxonomy): Bacteria > Actinomycetota > Actinomycetes > Streptomycetales > Streptomycetaceae > Streptomyces > Streptomyces flavofungini_B. The sequence goes on along the minus strand of NZ_JASKYR010000082.1, from coordinate 13,451 downwards.
TCCTGTCGGGAGTCGAGAAGGACGAGAGGAAGGACGAGAGGGACGGAAGGACGGGGACAACGGCACGTACGACGGGTACGACGAGCACGTCAGGTGCGCGAGTGCGGGCCGTACGGGTGCCGGGCGCACTCCCGCCGCACTCCGCCCGCGCCGACCAGGGTGGCACGCGGGTGCGAGCGTGCGGCGGCCCGGGGGCGCCCGGCGGAACGGTTCAGCGGGAACAGATCGCGCTGGCGAGGCGGCACAGGTCGACGTGCAGCCGCGCCACGAGCAGCAGGGCGCTCGGCGTCTCTTCGCTCACGTCATGGGGAACCATGCGGTCATCGTATCGATTCCCGGTCCGGGTTCTGGAATGTGATCTCGGATGGTGGACGAATGGTGTTCAGGATGCGGGCGCGGGGGCGCCAGGGGGCAGGTAGACCACGGTCGGGGCGCCTGTCGTGGGGTGCCTGCCGACCTCGGCCTCCACTCCGTAGACCGTGGCGAACAGCTCGGGTGTGAGGACCTCATCGGGCGTCCCGGAGGCGACGGGGACGCCGCCGTCGAGGACGTAGAGGCGGTCGCAGTAGAACGCGGCGAGGTTCAGGTCGTGCAGGGCGAGGAGGTTCGTCGTGCCCAGGCCCCTGACCAGGGAGAGGACATCGAGCTGGTAGCGGATGTCCAGGTGGTTGGTGGGCTCGTCGAGCACGACCAGGGTCGGTTCCTGGACCAGGGCGCGGGCGACCAGGGCGCGCYGGCGTTCGCCGCCGGACAGGGACGGGAACGCCCGGTGGGCCAGGTCCTCGACGCCGACGCGGGCGAGCGCCTCCCGTACGAGTGCCTCGTCGGCGGCGGTGTCCGCCTCCCAGAAGCGCTTGTGCGGGGAGCGTCCCATCGCGACCACCTGGTGGACACTCAGCTCGAAGGCGGCCTGCCCGTCCTGCGGGACGGTGGCGAGCCGCCGGGCGCGCGCCTTCGCGGGCAGCGCCGCGAGATCGTCGCCGTCAAGCAGGGCGCGGCCTCCGGTGGGGCGGAGGGTCCCGTACACGCAGCGCAGCAGGGTCGTCTTGCCGCTGCCGTTGGGGCCGACGACGCCGACGGTCTCGCCGGGGGCGGCGGTCAGGTCGACGCCGTCCAGGAGGCGCCTGCCCGCCACCTCGTACGTGAGGCCCTCCGTGCGGAGCTCGCCCGCGCGGGGGCGCGAGGTGGTGCGGGGGTGCGCGGTCGTGCCGGGGCGCGTGGTCATGCCGGGACTCCTTCGGTACGCCGCCGCAGCAGCCAGAGGAAGAACGGGCCGCCGGTCAGCGCGGTGAGCACACCGACCGGGATGTCCTGCGGGGCGGCGACGGTGCGGGCGGCGAGGTCGGCGACGACCAGGAACACCGCGCCCATCAGGGCGACGACCGGGAGCAGCGGGCGGTGCGCGGCGCCGACCAGCATGCGGGCGGCGTGCGGCACCATCAGGCCGACGAAGCCGATGGCTCCGCTGTACGCGACGAGTACGCCGGTCAGGAGCGTGGCGAGGACGAACACGGCGACGCGGAAGCGGGCCGTGTCCAGGCCGAGGACGGTGGCGCCCTCCTCGCCCACGAGCAGCAGGTCGAGCGGGCGGGCCAGTGCCATCAGGAGGGCCGTGCCGACGGCGAGGGTGGCGCAGGGCAGGGCGAGCATGTCCCAGCGGGCGCTGCCGAGGCCGCCGAGCGTCCAGTACAGGACCTCCTTGAGGTGGTCCGCGCTGTCCGCGGTGACCAGGATGAGGCTGGTCAGGGCGGTCAGGATGTACGAGACGGCGACTCCGGCCAGGATCAGCCGCCCGGTCGCGAAGCCACCGCCGCCGCTGCGCGCGAGAGCGTGGACGAGGACCAGCGAGAGCATCGCGCCCACGAAGGAGGCGGCGGGGATCGTGACCGTGGTGGCCAGCGCCGTTCCGATGCCGAAGACGCCGCCGAAGACGATCGCGGCGACCGCGCCGACGGAGGCGCCCGAGCTGACGCCGAGCAGGAACGGGTCCGCGAGGGGGTTGCGGACCAGGGCCTGGAGCACCGTGCCGATGACGGCCAGTCCGGCGCCGACGGTGGCGCCGAGGAGAACCCGGGGAAGCCGTACGTCAAGGACGATGGTCCGGAAGGGGGAGGGTTCCGCCCTGCCCATGAGGATCTCCAGGACGTGGCCGGGCGGGATGCGGACGGAGCCGAGTGCCAGCCCGGCGACCATCGCTGCCGCGAGGGCCAGGGACAACCCCGTCAGTGTCAGGAGGCGCCGCCTCTTGAGGCTCGGTCCATCGCCCCGCGGGCCCGTCCTCGAACGCCGGACGGGCTGACGTACCGCTCCCCCGGGCTTCGAGGCACGCCGGACGGGCTGCGTCACCCCTCGTCCGGGCCGAGCGTCCCGCGCCCCCCTCACAGCTGTTCCGCCAGCTTCTTCACCGCCCCCGGTGCTCTCACCCCCGTGACCATGTCCGAGAGCCGCAGGACCGCGAAGCGTCTGTGCTTGACGGCGGGGACGTCCGCGAGGACCGGGTCGTCCAGGAGGCGCTTCTTCTTCTGGGCCACCGTCGTGCCGCCGTAGTCGAGGATGACGATGGTCTCCGGCTTGCGCTCGACGACCTTCTCCCAGGACGCGTCGCCGAAGGACTTGTCCACGTCGGCGAAGACGTTGCGGCCGCCCGCGCGGGTGATGATGTCGTTGCCGATGCCCCGGCCGCCGACCGTGAACGCGGTCTTGTCGCCGCTGTCGTAGACGAAGACCGGCAGCGGCTTTCCGCCCTTGGCCCCGGCCTTGTCCGCCGTGACGGCCAGTTCGCGCCGCGCGGCGCCCACCCACTTGTCCGCCCGCTCGCGCACCCCGAAGGTCGAGCCGACCTCGCGCACCTCGCGGTACACGTCGTCCATCGTGACCGGGCGCTTCGCGCAGCCCTCGACGTTCAGGCGGCTCTTGATGCCTGACTTGGCCAGCGCCGACCGGCTGCGGCCGTCACCGGCGAGGAAGGCGCTGGAGTAGCCGCCGTAGACGAAGTCGGGGTTGGCGGCGAGGAGTTTCTCGTAGGAGGGGTACTCCTTGGCGAGGACCGGGGCGGAGGCGTAGGCCTTGGCGTACTTCGCGAGGACCTTGTCGTCGAGGTAGGCGGTCCCGGCGAGCCTGTCCTCCAGGCCGAGTTCCAGCATGACCTCGGTGACGTGCTGGTTCATCGTCACGGCCCGCTGGGGCGGCGCGTCGTAGGTGGTCTTCACGCCGCAGTTGGTGACCGTGTACGGGAAACCGGCCCGCTGGGCGGCGGACGCGGCCCTGCCGTCGTCGCCCGGGCCCGGTGAGGAGCACGCGGCGAGCGGGGCGAGGAGCGCCGCGGCGGCGAGCACGCGTACCGGACGGGGCACGGCGCGGGAGATCTGCGCGGCGCGGGAGATCCGCGGGGAGCGGGACATGGCTGAACTGCCTCCTCCAGGGGATTTCCGCGTCCCCTGCGTAGCGTGGAGAAGGCGGCAGGTCAGTTCCTGACTCCCCCGCCCCCGGTCGGGGGTGGGGTCACAGTGGCGGGACCGTGCCGGGTTCGCACCGGCTTCCTGGCTCCTGCCGCCTTGTACTGGGTGGGTCAGCGCTCAGTATGCCTCGACGACCCGCACGTCCTCCTCGGTGACCTCGCCGTCCACGATGCGGAACGAGCGGAACTGGAAGGGGCCCGCGTCGTCGGTGTCCGCGGTGGAGACCAGGACGTAGTGCGCGCCGGGCTCGTTGGCGTAGGTGATGTCGGTGCGGGAGGGGTACGCCTCGGTCGCGGTGTGCGAGTGGTAGACGATCACCGGCTCCTCGTCGCGGTCGTCCATCTCGCGGTACAGCTTGAGCAGGTCGCCCGAGTCGAACTCGTAGAACGTGGGTGAGCGCGCCGCGTTCAGCATCGGGATGAACCGCTCGGGGCGGCCGGTGCCCGCCGGGCCCGCGACCACGCCGCACGCCTCGTCGGGGTGGTCCTGGCGCGCGTGGGCGACGATCTCGTCGTGGAGGGCCTGGGTGATGGTCAGCATGGGAGCCAGGATAAGCAGAGGGCCCGTACGTACCGGAATGTGGTACGTACGGGCCCGAATGCTGGACAGCGGGCTACATCAGGCCTTGTCGGCCGTCTTGTCCTCGGAGGCGGCGGCGACGTTCTTGCGCTTGCTGAACGCGGCGGCCTGCGGGTTGCGCGCCTTCAGGACGTAGTACGCGGTCACCAGGATCGCGGCCCAGACCGGAGCGGCGTAGAGCGAGATCCGCGCGTCCTTGTCCACGCCCATCATCACGATGACCATGCCGATGAAGAGCAGCGCGAACCAGCTGGTGTACGGGGCACCGGGCGCCCGGAAGGTGGACTGCGGGAGCTCGCCGCGGTCGGCCTTGCGGCGGTAGCGGATCTGGCAGGCCAGGATCATGATCCAGGCCCACATGCCGGAGATGGTCGCGAAGGAGACGACGTAGTTGAACGCCTCGCCCGGCCACTGGTAGTTGATCCAGACGCCGACCAGCATGAACGCGGCGGAGACGGTGGTGCCGACCAGCGGCAGGCCGTTCTTCGTGAGCTTGGTGAAGAACGCCGGTCCCTGATTGTTGAGCGCCAGGTCGCGCAGCATGCGGCCGGTGGAGTACATGCCGGAGTTGCAGGAGGAGAGGGCGGCGGTGAGGACCACGAAGTTGACGATCGCGGCGCCGACGCCGAGGCCCATCTTCTCGAAGGCGGCGACGAACGGCGAGACGCCGGGCTGGAAGGACGTCCACGGCACGACCGAGAGGATCATGATGAGCGCGCCGACGTAGAAGACGGCGATGCGCCACGGCACGGTGTTGATGGCCTTGGGCAGGACGGTCTTGGGGTCCTTGGACTCGCCCGCGGTGACGCCGACCAGCTCGACGGCGAGGAAGGCGAACATCACGATCTGGAGCGTCATCAGCGTGGAGCCGATGCCGTTCGGGAAGAAGCCGCCCTGGTCCCAGAGGTGGGTCACGGAGGCGGTGTCACCGGCGTCGGAGAAGCCGATGGTGAGGATGCCGAGGCAGATCAGGATCATGCCGATGATGGCGGTGACCTTGACCATCGAGAACCAGAACTCCAGCTCACCGAAGAGCTTCACGGAGATGAGGTTCGCGCCGTACAGGATGACCGTGAAGATCAGCGCGTACGCCCACTGCGGGATGGCGTCATGTGTCCAGTACTGCATGTACTGGGCGGCGGCGGTGACTTCCGTGATGCCGGTGACGACCCAGAAGAGCCAGTACGTCCAGCCGGTGACGAAGCCGAAGAACGGGCCGAGGAACTCGCGCGCGTACTCGGAGAAGGAGCCCGAGACCGGGCGGTACATGAGGAGCTCGCCGAGCGCCCGCATGATGAAGAAGATGACGAGGCCCGCGATGGCGTACGCCAGGATGAGGCTGGGGCCGGCCTTGTGGATGGCCTTGCCCGCGCCGAGGAAGAGGCCGGTGCCGATGGCGCCGCCGATGGCGATCATCTGGATCTGCCGGGCCCCGAGCCCGCGCTGGTAGCCCTCGCCCTCGCCGGAAGACCCGGCGCCCTGCACGACACCATTGCCGCCGTGCTCGTCGTGATGCTCTTCGACCTGCACTGAGGTCATGGTGACGCCTTTCTCCATGCTGATCCGCGCCGCTTTCTGCGGTGTGCCGCGGATCAGGTCCTGATCCCCCCGGATATGGATGGAGTGCTACCGACGGTCTGCCGGCCCGAGCGCCCTCAGCGACATGGGTGGCGTCGCCGAGCGGTCGTGAAGATTTATCACGGGGGCAACAGTGAGGGAATGAGCCACTTGTGGTGTACACCACATGAAAAAGCGGACAAAGGCGTGCGATCGCGAGCAGAACAGGGCAATGCCGTGACGTGATCGTTATACGGATTTGAGCATCCGCTGAGCGAACGGTCCACCGCGTGAACGCAAGCTGTCCGTTACACCAATTTTCGCTGCATATGGCATCGAATTCGCGTCGAGGTTAACCCGTCAACGTCTCAACCAGCGTCTCCTGCAGTCCGCCCAGCCAGAGATAGGCCATCACCATCGGCTTGCGGGGGTCGGAGTCGGGCAGCCGGTACAGCAGCTCGGCGTCGTCCTCGTCGGCGACTTCGAGCCGTGTGCCGATCGCGAGCCGGAGGTCATTGAGGGCGCCGAGCCAGTGCCGGGACTCCTCGACCGTCAGTTTCAGGCCAATCTCGCCCTCGCCGGACGACGTCGCCGCGTCCAGCGAACGGATCACGACGAGGGCGTCGTCGCGCTTCTTCGCCCGCAGATCGTTCTCCGTGAACCGGCGGAACTCCGACGAATACGCCCGCAGTTCGTCCTCGTCCCCCCGCTCACTGCCGGGACCGCCGTACGCGTCGGGCAGCAGGCGCCGCATCACCGGATCGGCGGGCGGCTCGCTCGGGCCCTCCGCGAAGATCTCCGCGAGGGGATCGTCCGAGGGTTCACCGCCCGGCCCTGGACCGATCAGCTCCAGGAGCTGCACGGCGAGGGAGCGGATGATCGAGATCTCGACCTCGTCGAGCGCGACGGTCGCGCCGCCCCCGGGAATCGGTTCGAAGTGTCCTGGCATCAGATGCGTCGCTGCTTCCGGTCCGTCCGCTGTCGCCGGGCCCGCCGGTGCGCGGCCCGCCCTCTCGCGGCCCTCACTTGCGGTCCTGCTGAAGGGTGGCCCACAGGCCGTACCCGTGCATGGCCTGCACGTCGCGCTCCATCTCCTCGCGCGTGCCGCTGGAGACGACCGCCCTGCCCTTGTGGTGCACGTCCATCATCAGTTTGTCGGCCTTGGCCTTCGAGTACCCGAAATACGTCTGGAAGACGTACGACACGTAGCTCATCAGGTTGACCGGGTCGTTGTGCACGAGCGTGATCCAGGGAACGTCCGGCTCGGGGGCGATGTGCGCCTCTTCGTCCGATTCCGGGCGGGTGATCTCTGCGGGAGCCGTACTCACCCGCCCCATGCTGCCACCACCGAGGGGCCCTCGCACAAATGGGCCCACGAAATCGTCAGAGTGACGAGATGCGGGGTAGCATCCTTCGTATGAACACAGCGGACCTTGGGCTGCCGGTGGATGTTCCGTCGACGGCGCTCTTCACCGACCAGTACGAGCTGACGATGCTCCAGGCGGCCCTGCGGGGCGGTACGGGCGACCGGCGCTCCGTCTTCGAGGTCTTCACCCGCAGACTCCCCGAGGGGCGCCGCTACGGCGTGGTGGCCGGAACGGGCCGGGTGCTCGACGCCGTCGAGAACTTCCGCTTCGACGCCGATGTGCTCGGATTCCTGCGCGAGCGGGACATCGTCGACGAGGCGACGCTCCAGTGGCTCTCCGGCTACCGCTTCACGGGCGACATCTGGGGCTACCCCGAGGGTGAGGTCTACTTCCCCGGCTCGCCGATCCTGCGGGTCGAGGGGTCCTTCGCGGAGTGCGTGCTCCTGGAGACCGTGATCCTCTCCATCCTCAACCACGACTCGGCGATCGCCGCCGCGGCCTCCCGGATGTCCTCGGCCGCCGGGGACCGCCCGCTGATCGAGATGGGCGCCCGCCGCACCCACGAGCTGGCCGCCGTGGCCGCCGCCCGCGCCGCGTACGTCGGCGGCTTCGCGACCACGTCCGACCTGGCCGCGGGCTTCCGCTACGGCATCCCGACCGTCGGCACCAGCGCCCACGCCTTCACCCTGCTGCACGACAGCGAACGCGACGCCTTCCGGGCCCAGGTCGACTCGCTCGGCCGCGGCACGACCCTGCTCGTGGACACCTACGACGTGACCGAGGCCGTCCGGATGGCCGTCGAGGTCGCCGGGCCCGAGCTCGGCGCCGTGCGCATCGACTCCGGCGACCTGCTGCTCGTCGCCCACCGGGTGCGCCAGCAGCTCGACGAGCTGGGGGCGACCGAGACGAAGATCGTCGTGACGTCCGACCTCGACGAGTACGCCATCGCCTCGCTCGCGGCGGCCCCCGTGGACGCGTACGGCGTGGGCACGCAGCTCGTCACGGGCTCCGGGCACCCCACCGCCTCGATGGTCTACAAGCTGGTGGCCCGCGCCCACTCGGCGGACCCCAAGGCCCCGCTCGAACCGGTGGCGAAGAAATCGCTGGGCGCGAAGAGCTCCATGGGTGGCCGGAAGTGGGCGGCGCGGCGCCATGACGCGTACGGGGTCGCCGAGGCCGAGGTGATCGGCACCGGCGCCGTACCGGCCGGGCTCGCCGACCGTCAGCTCCTGGTCGAGCTGGTCAAGGGCGGTGAGGTCGTCGCCCGTGAGCCCCTGGACGCGGTCCGCGACCGGCACGCCGCCGCGCGCGCCCGGCTGCCCCTCTCGGCGACGCAGCTCTCGCGGGGCGACGCGGTCATCCCCACCGAGTACGTCTGAGCCCCTCTTCACGCAGGGCACACAGAGTCTCTACGCTCGTACTCACTCCACCAGAAGGAACCCGCCATGCGCCGCGCACTGATCGTCGTAGACGTACAGAACGACTTCTGTGAGGGCGGCAGCCTCGCGGTCGCCGGTGGGGCCGACGTGGCCGCCGCCATCACCGAGCTGATCGGGCAGGCGCCCGCGTGCTACCGGCACGTGGTCGCCACCCGCGATCACCACGTCGACCCCGGTGCGCACTTCTCCGAGCACCCGGACTACGTCGACTCCTGGCCGCCGCACTGCGTGGCGGGCACGGAGGGGGTCGGCTTCCACCCGAACTTCGCTCCCGCCGTCGCCTCCGGCGCGATCGACGCCGTCTTCGACAAGGGGGCCTACGCGGCCGCCTACAGCGGGTTCGAGGGCGTCGACGAGAACGGGGTCTCCCTCGCGCGATGGCTGCGCGAGCGGGAGGTCACCGAGGTCGACGTGGTGGGTGTCGCCACGGACCACTGCGTCCGGGCCACCGCGGTGGACGCGGCACGGGAGGGGTTCCGGACGACCGTCCTGCTTGACCTGACGGCGGGGGTCGCCGCGGCGACCACGGAGGCGGCGATGGCGGAGCTCCGGTCCGCCGGGGTCGAGCTGACCGGGAAGCCGGTCGTCTGAACGCCTCGGGGCTCCGCCCCGGACCCCGCTCCTCCATCGCCGGAGGGGCCGCCGGAGGGGCTTCTTCACACGCCCGTCGGACTGATCCTTCCCGGGCCGCTCTGCCGCTTCAGCGCCCGTACCGGATGCCACAGCTCCCGGACGTCGTCCGGGGCCGTGCGCCATATCAGGCCGTCCGGGTGGTGCAGGACCGCCGTGACCTCGTCCGGCGTCGGGGGCTGCGCGTTGCCCCGCAGGTAGACCGCCCGCAGGCCGAGGTTGCGGACCCTGGTCAGGGCCCTGGCCCGGTTGACGGCGTGGACTATCACCCTGACGGCGCCGCCGCGCGGCGCCGGTCCCGGCAGGGTCAGTGCCACCACCACGCTGCCGTTCGGCAGCTTGCAGAAACCTCCTGCGGACATGCTTCGTCACACCCCCGTGAGACGTCGTGCGGGATCTTCGACCGCCTCGGCCGGCCCCCGCGTCAATAAGAGAACCACAGGACGCACTCAAACACGATCGGCCGCCGCCCGCTAGGGGGCGACGGCCGATCATGGTTTGACCTGCGGAAATGCTAATTACTTCTTGGAGGGGCCCACCTGGACCGTGATCGACGAGCCGTCCTTGGGCTGCTCGATGATCTTGATCTGGGTGTTGGTGTCAGTGACCTTGACACTTCCCGTCGGGTTCTCCTTGTACCAGTAGGTGCCCTTGTGGTCGTCGAAGACCGAGACACCCTTGCGCTTGAGGAGCTTCAGCGGCACGTCCGCGTTGTGGAGCGTGAACGAGTCGGTGCTGTACTTGCTGAACGGCGCGTCGTACGGCTGGATCTTGTTCCGGAGGAGCGTGCCGTCCTTCCACTTCAGCGGCTTGGCGTGGGCGTCCACCGGAAGGATCAGACCCTGGCCCGGGTGGGCGCTGGTGTTGTTGTCCTTCTGCGAGGTGTCCCACTGCCAGACCATCAGACCGGTCTGGTACGGGTAGTGCTCGACCCAGTCCGGACGGGACTTCGAGAAGCCGAAGTTGTACGGGCCGACCTCGAGGGTCTCGTCGTAGGAGACGTACTGGCGGTTCTCGGCGAGGTAGTACTGGTCGTACTTCTTGGTGAAGGACTCGCCGATGCGCGAGAAGCCCTTCGCCGTCCAGCCGTTGTCGTCGCCCTCGGCGCCGTCCTCGAAGAGCTTCGTGCCGTCCGCGGTGACCGCGAGGGCGTCGGCCGTGAAGCCCTTGCCGCCCGCGCCGCCGTCCGTGGAGTAGCGGAAGCGGACGTCGATCTTCTTGCCCGCGTAGGCGTCGAGCGGGAAGACCAGCTTCTTGTACGCGCCGGAGGCACCGGTCAGCGCGGGCTTGTCACCGGCGTCGCGGGTGATCGGCTTGCCGTCCGCGGTGCCGTCCACCGGCGTCCAGTTGGCGCCGTTGTCCGTCGAGACCTCGGTGTAGAGGTAGTCGTAGTTGGCCTCGATGTCCCACCAGCCCTGGAGCGACAGGTCGGCCTTGGCCTTGCCGGTCAGGTCGACGGAGCGCGTCAGGGTGTTCTTGAGGTCGTCACCCTGGTCGCTCCACCACTGCTTGGAGCCCTCGGCGGGCTTCACGACGGTGGTCTTGACCGACTTCTTTGGCAGGTCGACGACGAGCGCCTGACGGTGGCGCGTGTTGTACTCCGAGACGCCGAGCTTGTGCTCGGACACCGTCGCGGCCTTGGCCTTGGCGTAGTCGAGCCAGCCGAGCTGGAACTTGTCCCAGGCGGTCATGTCGCCCGGCAGGTCACCGATGGCGTTCTTGCCGGTGCCGAGCCAGGAACCGGCCGACATCAGCGACCAGAAGCCGACCGAGTTCTCGCCCTTGCCCGAGGTGTCGTACAGGTCGGGCAGACCGAGGTCGTGGCCGTACTCGTGGGCGAAGACGCCGAGGCCGCCGTTCTCCGGCTGCATCGTGTAGTCGCCGACCCAGATGCCGGTGTCACCGATCTGCGTGCCGCCGGCCTTGTTGTTGCCGGGGCCGGTCTTGCCCGCGTCGTTGCCGTAGGCGTACCAGCGGTGCGCCCACAGGGCGTTCTCGCCCTCGGCGCCGCCGCCGGCCGACTCGTCCTCGCCCGCGTGGACGATCTGGAAGTGGTCGATGTAGCCGTCGGGCTCGTTGAAGTCGCCGTCGCCGTCGAAGTCGTAGCGGTCCCACTGGTCGTACTTGGCCAGGTCCGCCTTGATCTGCGCGTCCGTGCGGCCCTTGGCCTTCTGGTCCTTGGCCCAGGCGGTCACGCCGTCCTTGACCGCGTCCCAGACGTTCGGGCAGTTGGTGTCGCCGCAGTAGTTCGAGCCGTAGCGGGCCTCGTTGTAGTCGACCTTGACCCAGTCGGAGACCTCACCGTCGACCGAGTAACGGCCGGACGAGGTCTTCTCGTAGTAGGTCTTCAGCGAGTGCTTCTGCTTGCCCTTGCTGTCCTTGCCCTTGCCCTTGCCGAAGTACAGGTCCTGGAAGTGCTTCTGGTCGTAGTCCTTCTGCCAGGCCGTGCTGTTGTCCTTCTTCGGGTCGGGCTTGGCTATCTTGTTGTGCAGCGGGCCGGGCTTGCCGCCGTACTTCTTGACCGGCGGCTGCGGACCCTCGGGGCCGTCCGGGTCGTACATGGTCGTGTCGTCGACCTTGTTCCCGAACTCCACCAGGATCGTGAAGATCTTGTCGGTCTTCTCGCGGCCGAGTTCGACGTACTTCTTGTCGTCGAGCTTGACGACCTTCGAGGCGCCCTTCTTCTGCACCTTGGCGTCCCCGGCGACGACCTGCTGGAGGGCCGCCTTGCGCTGCTGGGCCTGCTGCTTGCTGAACGGGCCTTCGAGGTCGTGGTCGACCTCGGCCTTGGCCCGCGACGGGTCCTGCCGGTCGATGGCCGGCGCCCCGCTCGGGGAACCGTCCCCGGCCGAGGCCGTCGCCGTGGAGTACGTGGCGGCGGCAGCGGCCATCGCCACGGCCACCGCCGTGGCTCTGAACGTCCGTGTTCTGGCTGTCACTTGATGATTTCCTCCCCACGCGCCCGCGCGAATGGCGGACCGAATTCCCGGTCGGAGGAGGTCCGCGCGCGATGTACGCGTCACAAGTGACGACATTCGACCGGAAGTGCGGGAGAAAAGACAGACCTTGACTTGAACAGGCCAAGTGCACTATGCAGACCCGCGCATCCGGTATCCGGACGTCATACGCCCCATTCGTGCGAAGTCAACAGGCGCTCCCGGCCGTCCGCTTGATGGACGCCATGAACCCGTGCGCCCCCCGTGCTCTGCACCGTGGGTTAGGTCACGCTTACCGCCCGTTCCCGTCGGGCATGCAGCGTCTTAGAGTCAATCGACGGTGCGCTACCGCGCGCGGCGGCACATCCCAAGTCGCCACCGTCGGGCACCCTTTGATTCGTATACAGCCGTACACATATCCGCATCCGCCCCCATGGTCACCAACCTGGGGGGGTCCCTGCCGAGGACGGATCACGTCATGCCTCGTCCCATGCCACGTCCGACCACCGCACAGATCGTCTACGGTTCGCTGACCGTCGTCTTCTCCACCCTCGCCATGCTGCTGCTCTCCCGGACCGCTTCGGGCGTCGGTGTCGCGGTGATAGCCGTGGCCGCGCTCGGCCTCGGCCTCCTGGTGGCGATGACGGTCCCGCAGCCCAAGCCGGCGGCGCCGCCCGCCGCGCCCGAGGCCTCCCCGGCCCAGCGGCGCGTGCCCGCGCAGCGCCCCGTACTCGCCGATTCCGTACGCGAGACGGCGGGCCCGTAGAGCACGGACCCGCCGTCTGTGGGTGCCACCGCGACGAGGACTACCGGGTGCTGACCACCACCGTCTTCGCGGCCTTGTCGTGCAGGCCCTGTTTGTAGGGCTTGTCGAAGAAGCTCCAGCCGCCGCAGATCGCCGTCCAGATGCAGGCGCAGCAGAAGGCGAACGGCAGCCAGAGAACCGCTGACCTGGCGAGCGCGGTCTGCATGCTGGGCGTGGCCCCGTCGTTGAGGTTCGCGACGCGCAGCCCGAGCCACTTCTTGCCGAGCGTCTGCCCGGTCTTGCTGATCATGAAGGTGTCGTACGCGATGTAGAGCACGGCGGCCAGCAGCGATTGGCCGAACGAGCGGCCCGTGTTCACCTTGTCCGGGTCGATGTCGTACTCGGACGTGCCGAACGCCCAGGACAGCAGGCCCACGACGATGCCGACCAGGATCATGTCGATGATGCGGGCGAGCACCCGCTTCCCGCTGTCGGCCAGGGGCGGCATTCCGGCGAGGGGGTCCTGGCCGCCGTAACCGCCGGGACCTCCGCCGTAGGGCCCACCGCCGCCCCCCCCCGGAGGCACGCCGCCGTAGGGGGCACCGCCGCCGGGGGGCGGGGTTCCGTACCCCCCCCCCCCCCCCCCCCCCCCCCCCCCCCCCCCCCCCCCCCCCCCCCCCCCCCCCCCCCCCCCCCCCCCCCCCCCCCCCCCCCCCCCCCGGTGGGCCCTACGGCGGAGG
>NZ_JASKYR010000819.1:0-3281 GCF_041028215.1 Streptomyces flavofungini | reverse complement strand
CGACGGATGCGGCGACCCCTGCCAGCAGCAGATTGCGCACGATGTGCCGTACGCCGAGCGGAGCCGTGGAAGCGCCGCCGAAGCACCGGCAGGCCTCCTTGGTGCCCCGGGCGACGACAGCGGCGATGACGACGGCGAAGACGGTGAGCAGCGCCGCGGCGATGGCGAGGCCGAGGCCGACCGCGCGGGCTCGCGGCACGAGGAGCAGCAGACAGACGAGCCACTCGGTCGCCACCACGGCGAAGGCGACGGCGCGGACCGCGGTGCCGGGCAGGACGTTCAGTCGGCCGAGCGAGGCGGTGAACGCGCCGAAGGAGCGCCTGCCGGACACTTTGCTCCAGGCGGCGGCCAGAAAGACCGTGCCTATGAGGATGCGAACGCCGAACTCCGCGTACTGCATCGGCTTCCACCTTCCACGGGCGGACGACGGACGAAACGACGGACGAAACGACAGAGGGGGCGGCGCGCGGGCGGGCGGGAACACGAGGGGTGCGGGGCGCCGGAGAGACGAGGGGTGCGGGCGCCGGAGACACCGGTGGCCGGTTGACCGGCGAACCGGAGGTGCGCTGCCGGTCACGTCCCACCGGCGTCCCCGGACATCCTTCAGATCACCCCACCGGGATCACCCCACTGGATCACCCCACCGGGATCACCGCGCCGGGCTCAGCAACTCGGGCAGCTGCGCCAGCAGTTGATGGAACCGCAGTAGGTGTTGACGCAGCAGGCGCTGCGCGCGCACTGCCAGCACTCGTTGAAGCACTGACACGCGCGGGCCGAGGCGGATGCCTCCACCTTGGGGACGAACAGGCCCAGGAGCCTGTTGCTCATGGATTCCAGTGCCTTGGACATGGTCCTCCTTCTGGAAGGCGGGTCGCGGACGCCGCGACCCGGGATGCCTTGCGGCGATCCCGGAGATTAGTGACGTCCGGAGCGGCGGTTCCACTGTCCGGCCGTCCTGGACGTGTCCAGGACACGTCCAGGACGGCGACATCCGTCAGGAGACAGCCGTGCCCTCCAGTTCGACCAGCTGACCGGGGAGCGCGAGGCGCCGTACTTCGAGCATCGTGGACGTCGGCGCCACCCCGGCGGCGCCAAGTCGCGCGGCCAGCAGGCCGTAGTGCGGGAGAAGCAGGTCGACGTCGGTCGTGTAGACGTTGAGGCGCACGAGGTGCGCGAGTGACATGCCGGCCTCGCCGAGCACGGCCTCCAGGTTGTCGATGGCCAGTCTCCACTGCGCCGCAACGTCGCCCTCGTGCTGGGGCCTGCCGTCTTCGCTCATCGCGGTCTGTCCGGAGATGTACAGGGTCCTGGTGTGCCCGGAGACGATCTCTCCCTGGTTGAAGCCCAACTCCTTGGACCACGGCACCGGGTTGACCGCGACTCGTTCCACTGCCACGTCGGCTCCCTCTGGTTCGTCGATGTGTCGGTACGTCGATGTGTCGGTACGTCGGCTGCGCGCGTGCCCGCGTCGGCGGATGGCCGCCCGCGGTGACGCCGCCTCGATGAGCCTCGCAACGAATCACGACACCCCTCGTCACGTATTCCTCTAGGGTTTTCGTATGCGTGCCGACCGGCTGGTCTCCCTGGTGCTGCTGCTGCGTCGGCACGGGCGCCTCACGGCCGACACCCTCGCCCGCGAGCTGGAGGTCTCCACGCGCACCGTGCTGCGCGACATCGAGGCGCTGTCCGCCGCGGGCGTCCCGGTCTACGCCGAGCGCGGCAGGCACGGCGGCTTCGCGCTGCTGCCCGGTTTCCGGATCGAGCTGACCGGGCTGAACCAGGACGAGGCCCTTGCCCTGCTGGCCGCCGGTTCGGTCGGCGGGGACCAGGTGTTCGGCCTCGGCCCGGCGCTCGCGTCGGCCATGCGGAAGGTGGTCGACGCGCTGCCCGAGAGTCACCGGGCGTCCGCGAGTGACGGGGCCCGGCGGCTCCTCGTCGACCCGGACACCGACCTGCTCTCCCGGCGCGTGGCCGTCGACAAGGTGCCGGAATCCACGATCGCCGAGGTCAGGCGCGCGGTGCTCACGGGACACAGGCTGCGCATCCACTACGCGGCCACCGGCCAGGAACCCCGGTGGCGCACGGTGGACCCGATCGGCCTGGTGACCGTGCGCGACACGGGCTACCTCCTGGCCATGCGGGCGGGAGCGGACCGCACGTACCGCCTGTCGCGGGTGCTGGCCGCCGAGGAACTCCCCGAGACGGCGCAGCGGCCCGACCGGATCGACCTGGACCGGATCTGGCGGGAGCGCGCGGCGCGGTTCCTCTCCGAGGACCACCTCTCCGTACTGGTACGGGTGCGACCGGCGCGGCGTGCGGAGCTGCTCGACGCCGCGCTCGCCGTCCGCGCGGAGGAGCCCGACGCGGACGGCTGGCTGCGCCTCGCGGTGACCTACCAGGACTCCCGCCACGCGGAATGGGCGCTGTGGCAGCTCGGCATGGACGCGGAAGCTCTGGCTCCGCGGTCGTTGCGCACCGCCCTTCGGGACCGGGCCGCCGCGATCGCCGCGCGCTATGCGGACGCGGACGCGGACGCTGCTG
The DNA here is from genome assembly GCF_041028215.1 of Streptomyces flavofungini. GTDB lineage: Bacteria > Actinomycetota > Actinomycetes > Streptomycetales > Streptomycetaceae > Streptomyces > Streptomyces flavofungini_B. Next base: position 740 of record NZ_JASKYR010000819.1, on the reverse strand, counting down.
CGCATACGGACACTGGTGCGGCCGGAGGATGAGCGCTCACCGCACGGGAGAGTGGACGCTCGCACAGGACGCGCCCCTTCGGGACGGTGCCCCGGCGGTGTCCTCGGCGTGGACGCGGAGCAGGGTGGCGACCCAGCTCCGGTAGGGCCGCCACCGGTCGGCGATCCTGGCCAGTCCGGTGACGTCGGCGGCGGCCGGGGCGCCGAGTCCGTACGCGGCGGCGATGCTGCGGTGCACGCGTGGTTCGCAGCGCGGGAAGACGTCGGGATGGCCCGCTCCCCTGATGAGGATGAGCTCGGCGGAGAAGGGGCCGATGCCGGGCAGGGAACGCAGCTCGGCCAGGGCGTAGTCGCTGGGCAGGGCACGCAGGCGGGCCGCGTCGAGCTGCCCGGCGAGCGTGGCCTCGGCCAGCGCGTGCAGCCGCTGGATCTTGACGTCGGTCAGGCCGGGCACCTCGGTGAGGGTCCGCAGCACGGCCGGGGTGGGAAAGGCGTGCAGAGTCCGGCCCGCGACCTTCACCGGGTGTCCGTGCCGTTGGGCGATGCGGGCCTTGATGGCGGCGGCCCGGGCCATGCGGACGCGGTTGCCGATGATGGCCCAGGCGGCGGCTTCGTAGGGCGAGTGGAAGCACACCGGGCGCAGCCCCGGGTAGTCCGCCATGAGCCCGGCGACCACCGGGTCCTCGGCGAGCGCCGGGAATCCCGTGGCGTCGACGTCGAGGGAGAGGATGCGGGCGAGCT
>NZ_JASKYR010000818.1:0-2991 GCF_041028215.1 Streptomyces flavofungini | reverse complement strand
GTGCCGGTCAGGGTGCGGGTCTGGTGGAGGAAGCGGGGTTCGTCGAACGCGGCGAGGGCCTCGCGTACGTCGGGAAGGTGGGGGTGTTCGGCGTGCAGGGCGGCGGAGAGCTGGGATTTGACGACGGGAACGCCCGCGGTGGCGAGGGCGGCCAGGGCGGTCGCCGGATCTTCGAAGGAGGTGGCGAGGTGGCAGGTGTCGACGCACACCCCGATGCGGTCGTGTCCGACGGCGGTGAGCGGTGCGATGGCGTCGGCGGTCGTCTCGACGGTGCAGCCCGGCTCCGGTTCGAGTCCGACGCGGATGGAGCGGCCGGTCAGCTCATCGAGGGCGTCGAGGCGCTGGGCGAGCGCGGTGAGAGCGGTGCGGGCGGATGCGGCGCGCGGGGCGTCGAAGGGTGTCCGCCAGGCGAGCGGGAGGGTGGAGATGGTGCCCTCGGTGACGTCGTCGGGGAGGAGGGCCGCGAGGAGACGGGCCAGGTCCGTGGTGTGGGTCAGCCGTTCCGGGTCGGTCCAGTCGGGCTTGTAGACCCGGTATTTGACCTCGTCGTCGCCGAAGCCCTCGTAGGGGAAGCCGTTGAGGGTGACAACTTCGAGGCCGCGCCGGTCCAGTTCGGTGCGCAGGCCGCGCAGCGCGCCGGGGTCGGTGACGAGGGCGCGGGCGGCGTCCTTGGCGAGCCACAGACCGATGCCGATGCGGTCCCTGCCGAGTTTCCTGCGGACGGGTTCGCAGTGGTCGCGGAGCTGGGCGAGGACACCGTCGAGGCTCTCGGCGGGGTGCACGTTGGTGCAGTACGCGAGGTGGACGGTGGAGCCGTCGGGGTGCCGGAAGCGCATGAGTCACGCACCGCCGCGCAGGATGGAGTTCCCCTCGTGGGTGGCGTCGGTGCCGGTGACGTCGAGGGCGAGCCGGCCGCTGAGTCCGTAGAAGGCGACCGGGTTGCGCCAGAGGACCAGGTCGACGTCGTCCTCGTCGTATCCGGCGGCGAGCATGGCGTCGGCGACCTTGCGGGTCTTGAGGGGGTCGCTCTTGCCCCAGTCGGCCGCGGAGTTGACCAGGACCCGCTCGGGGCCGAAGTCCTTGAGGATGGCGACCATCCTCTCCTCGTCCATCTTGGTGTCGGGATAGACGGAGAAGCCGAGCCAGCACCCGCTGTCCTTGGCCTCTTCGACGGTGGTCTCGTTGAGGTGGTCGATCAGGACGTGGTCCAGGGGCAGCGCCGACTCCCGTACGACGTCGATGGTGCGGCGCAGGCCGGTGAGCTTGTCCCGGTGCGGTGTGTGCACGAGGGCGGGCAGTTCGTGGTCGGCGGCGAGCTGGAGCTGGGTGGCGAGGGCGGTGTCCTCGGCCGGTGTCATGGAGTCGTAGCCGATCTCCCCCACCGCCACGACGTTGTCCTTGACGAGGTAGCGCGGCAGTTCGTCGAGGACCGGCGCACAGCGCGGGTCGTTCGCCTCTTTGGGGTTGAGGGCGATCGTGCAGTGGTGGGCGATGCCGTACTGGGCGGCGCGGAAGGGTTCCCAGCCGAGGAGGGAGTCGAAGTAGTCGAAGAAGGAGGCGGGCGAGGTGCGGGGCTGGCCGAGCCAGAAGGCCGGTTCCACCACCGCGCGGACACCCGCCGCGTACATCGCCTGGTAGTCGTCGGTGGTGCGGGACGTCATGTGGATGTGGGGGTCGAAGATGCGCATCGGGGACTCCTATTCCTCGCCGGTGGAAGGGGTCACGGTGCCGGAGGGCGCGGCCGGGGCCCCGGCGCCCGCCGGATCGGTCAGGGACAGCACGCGGCGCAGATCGTCCGGCACGGCACGTCCGGCCGCACGGCGTTCGCTCGCGAAGTCGGAGAGCATGCGGGCAAGCTCCGCGTCGCCCCGTGCCCGCCTGGGGAGACCGGCGACGGCGTCCACGGGGACACCGGTGAACAGGCACTTGAGGACGGCGTGGCGCCAGTCGTGCGGGGCGAGGTGCTCGGCGGCGTACGGGCCCACCGCCGCCGCGACGAGCCGCGTGTCATTGGTTCGCAGCGCGTCCTCGACCAGGGGCAGGGCCTCGGGGCCCGGCACCAGGTGCGGCAGGGCGTGCAGCACGGCACGGCGCTCGGGGGCGGTGCCCTGGCCGTAGATCCGGGCGAGGGTGGCGGGGTCGGCGGAGGCGGCGTGCAGCAGCAGGACGCGTACGGCGTCGGCGTGGTCGGCCCCGCAGCGGCGCCCGGCTTCGGCGAGCCGCAGCTCCCAGGTGGGCACCGACGTCCGGGCGGGCTGCTCCGGGCGCCCGGCGTGGGCCGTGGCCTCGGCGGTGGCCTGGTCGAGCCAGGCGCGGGCGGCTCCGCCGAGACCGGCTTCGAGCCGGGTGCGCAGAGCGGTGATCCCAAGGGTGTCGGTCACGGCGTTCCTCCCTTTGCGGAGGCCAGGGCTCCGCCGTCCGGCCCGGGGGCCACCGCCTTGCGCAGGAACTCGATCGACTCCGTGGCGAGCTGGGGTCCGGCGTGGGAGTGGCGGGGCAGTTCGACGACGGTCAGACCCTGGTAGCCGGTGGCGGCCAGCGCTTCGAGGACGGGCGGGAAGTCGATCTCCCCGTCGCCGAAGGGCAGGTGCTCGTGGACGCCGCGGCGCATGTCCTCGATCTGGACGTGGTGCAGCCAGGGCGCGGCCTGGCGTACGCAGTCGGCGGGAGGCAGCGGTTCGAGGCACTGGCAGTGGCCGATGTCGAGGGTGAGGCCGAGGAGACCGGGGTCGGGGGCGCCGAGTTCGGTGCGCAGGCGGTGGAAGTCGGCGAGCGAGGAGAGGAGGTGGCCCGGCTCGGGTTCCACGGCGAGCGGGACCCCGGCGGCGGAGGCGGCGTCCAGGACGGGGCCGAGGGCGTCGGCGAGCCGCTTCCAGGCCGTGTCGTCGGAGGTGTCGGCCGGGGTGATGCCGCTGAAGCAGTGCACGGCGTGGGCGTTCAGGTCGGCGGCGACGCGCACGGCGCGGATCAGCAGCCGGACGCGTTCGGCCC
>NZ_JASKYR010000817.1:0-3044 GCF_041028215.1 Streptomyces flavofungini | reverse complement strand
GGGCGCGCGCCATGTGGTCGCCCACGGGCACGTCCACGTCGGCGTCCTCGGGGCGGGCCGGGGTGCGGCCGTCGCCGCCGCTGCCCGCGCAGGTCCAGGGGGCGGTGTCGCCCGCCCGTTCAAGGAGCGCCACGGAGTCCACGACGGACGCGACGGACACGCCGACGCCCACGAACACGGCGATCGCGACGATGTTCTTGTTGTCCGAGACCGTCCACAGGTGCAGCGGCTGCGTGAAGTAGTAGTTGAGGAGCAGTGAGCCGACCGCCGCCGCAGCGAGCGCCGGGAGCAGCCCGCCGAGCAGCGCGGCGGCCACCGTCAGCGTCAGGAAGAGCAGCATGTCGTTGGCGAGGCCCAGGTCGGCGTCGACATGGGTGAGCAGCAGCGTCAGGAGCACCGGGCCCGCCACGCCCACCAGCCAGCCCGACATGATGCGGGCCCTGCCGAGGCGCGCGCCCCGGGCGACGGGCAGGCCGCGCCCCTTGGCGACCTCGCCGTGGGTCACGATGTGGACGTCCAGGTCGGGTCCCGACTCACGGGCGACGGTCGCGCCGACGCCGGGCCCGAAGACGTACTGCCAGGTCTTGCGGCGCGAGGAGCCGAGGACGATCTGGGTGGCGTTGACGCCGCGCGCGAAGTCGAGCAGCGCGGCCGGTATGTCGTCGCCGATGACGTGGTGGAAGGTGCCGCCCAGGTCCTCGACCAGGGTGCGCTGGACGGCGAGCTCCTTGGGGGAGGCCGCCGTCAGGCCGTCGCTGCGGGCGATGTAGACGGCGAGGACCTCGCTGCCCGAGCCCTTGGCGGCCATCCGGGAGGCGCGTCTGATCAGCGTGCGGCCTTCGGGGCCGCCGGTCAGGCCGATGACGATGCGCTCGCGGGCCTGCCAGGTGGAGCGGATGTTGTGCTCGCCCCGGTACTGCTGGAGGTACTCGTCGACGCGGTCGGCGACCCAGAGCAGCGCCAGCTCGCGCAGGGCCGTCAGGTTGCCCGGGCGGAAGTAGTTCGAGAGGGAGGCGTCGATCCGGTCGGGCTTGTAGATGTTGCCGTGGGCCATCCGGCGGCGGAGTGCCTGGGGCGACATGTCGACCAGCTCGATCTGGTCGGCGCGGCGCACCACCTCGTCCGGCACGGTCTCGCGCTGGCGGACCCCGGTGATCGACTCGACGACGTCGCCGAGGGACTCCAGGTGCTGGATGTTGACGGTGGAGACGACGTCGATACCGGCGGTGAGCAGCTCTTCCACGTCCTGCCAGCGCTTGGCGTTGCGCGAGCCGGGGACGTTGGTGTGGGCGAGCTCGTCGACGAGGGCGACGGCGGGGGCGCGCTCAAGGACGGCGTCGACGTCCATCTCGGTGAAGGTGGTGCCCCGGTACTCCAGGGTGGCCCTGGGGACCGCCTCCAGGCCGTGCAGCATGACCTCGGTGCGCGGCCGGTCGTGGTGCTCCACGAAGCCGACCACGCAGTCGGTGCCCCGCTCCACCCGGCGGTGCGCCTCGGAGAGCATCGCGTACGTCTTGCCGACGCCCGGTGCCGCACCGAGGTATATCCGAAGCTTGCCGCGTGCCATGGCCTCATTGTCTTCCTGGAACTGCTGAGTACGCAGGGCCGACCTTACGGGCAGCGATCCGCGCAATGCGGACGAAGGGTGTCCGGACGTCGACCCTTGACACAACCCTGATGCGGCACGGGGCCACGCGCACGCCCGGGCCCGGCGGGGCGGCGGTGCCTGGGCGCGGCGCGGGTCGGCCGGGCGCGGGTATGGTCACCCGGCGCCCGGCCGAAGAGGGGTCGTTCAGGCCGTGTCTAGCCCGGGTTGTTCGCGTGGGTCAGGGTCTCCCAGGCGACGAAGAGGTTGTTGGAACCGGCCGGGCGATTGCGCTCGGTGAGCTTCTGGGTGTTGGTCATCGCCTGTCCGAGGCGCCCCGCGAGCGCGTTGTAGCCGACCTCGGTGACGGGCCCGAGCCCACGGTGGAGGGTGCCCTTGCAGAGCGAACTCGGCGGCGCCTCCCCCAGTTCGTACCTGGCCTGGAACCCGAGCCCCTGCCGCAGCCGCTCGCCGACGTCGGTCCGGTACAGGTCCTCGCCCTGGATGCGGCTGGTCTCGGCGACATGGGAGATCGCGGAGAGCCCGTAACCGGTGTGGGTGAAGTCCCGGCAGGTCTCCTGGGTGAGCCCGGTGGTGAAGGTGCCCTGCCCCTGCCAGTACTTGACGATCTTGTCGCGGGTGTCGAGGTTCTGGCCGGGCACGGTCTTCGGCAGGGCTCCGTCGGAGGCGAGGTAGACATACGCGGCGGTCCGGGTGCGGAACCTCGCGATGGCCTTGTCGTACGAGGCCTTGTCCTCCAGGAAGACGGAGATGCCGACGGCGGCCTCCATCATCGACAGCTCCCAGTTTCCGTTGGAGTGGGAGCCGTTGATGACCTTGGGCAGATAGACGGTGCGCAGCATCGTCGCGAACCGTCCGGAGTTCGCCCAGTTCCCGGTGTACGTGTACTTGATGATCTCGGCGGCGCGCGGCCAGCTCGATCCGGCCCAGCCGGTCTGGAGCGGGGCGTTGCTGTTGGTGTGGTCCTTGATCGTCGCCGACCAGGCGTCCATCAGCTCGATGGACTTCTTCGCGTACCGCTCGTCGCGCGTGAAGTACCAGGCGAGAGCGGTGGTGTACGCGGCGATCGCGTCCTCGCGCTCGTCCGTGCACCCGTGGTTCGGGTCGGAGTAGGAGCCGCACTCGACGATCGCGCGGGGCTTCGGCGTACGCGAGAGGGAGGCGTACTTGCTGCCCATCATCTGGTCGTAGGCGGCCTTCCAGGGCTGGGCCCCGGCGCTGACCTTCTCGCGGGCGAGATCGAGCTGGCCGCGCGAGACGGCGACCCCGGGGTGGGCGAAGGACGCCGGGGCGGCKYCGGCGCGCCCGGCGCCGGGCCAGGCGACGAACCCGGCGACCAGGGCGGCCACCACGGAGGTGACGACGGCCCCGAGGACGAGGCGTGTCCGGGGGCGGCGGGAATGCTGACGGCGGGAGCGGTGACGCACGGCGGCGGGGG
>NZ_JASKYR010000816.1:0-2753 GCF_041028215.1 Streptomyces flavofungini | reverse complement strand
GTGAAAAGCCCGGTGCCGGCCGCCCCCCCGTGGGGTGGCCGGCACCGGGCTTTTCACCGCTTCGCGGTGGGCCCCGCGCCCGCCCTTCAGCCCTCCGGAGTGTTCACGTGCCCGAGCTGCCCGAAGTCGAAGTCGTCCGGCGTGGTCTTGAGCGCTGGGTCAGCGGCCGGGTGGTCGACGAGGTGCGGGTGCTGCATCCGCGTGCCGTGCGCAGGCACCTCGCGGGCGGTGAGGACTTCGGCGCCCGGCTGCGGGGACACCGGATCGGGCTCGCCCAGCGGCGCGGCAAGTATCTGTGGCTGCCGCTCGCCGACTCCGCCCAGTCCGTCCTCGCGCACCTCGGGATGAGCGGTCAGCTCCTCGTGCAGCCGTACGACGCCCCGGACGAGAAGCACCTGCGGATCCGGGTGCGCTTCGACGACGGGCAGGGCACCGAGCTGCGCTTCGTCGACCAGCGGACCTTCGGCGGGCTCTCGCTCCACGACAACACCGCCGAGGGGCTGCCCGAGGTCATCGCGCACATCGCACGCGATCCGCTCGACCCGGCCTTCGACGACGACGCGTTCCATCTCGCGCTGCGCCGCCGCCGTACGACGATCAAGCGGGCGCTGCTCGACCAGTCGCTGATCAGCGGGGTCGGCAACATCTACGCCGACGAGGCACTGTGGCGCGCGCGGCTGCACTACGAGCGCCCCACCGCCACCTTCACGCGCCCCCGCTCCGCGGAACTGCTCGGGCATGTGCGGGATGTGATGAACGCGGCGCTCGCCGTCGGCGGCACCAGCTTCGACAGCCTCTACGTCAACGTGAACGGCGAATCGGGGTACTTCGACCGGTCCCTCGACGCCTACGGCCGCGAGGACATGCCCTGCCGCCGCTGCGGCACGGCGATCCGCCGGCGCCCGTGGATGAACCGCTCCAGCTACTTCTGCCCGCGCTGTCAGCGGCCGCCGCGCGCGGCGTCGTAACGCTCCTGCGCCTGGAGCACGTCGCTCTGGCTGCCCTCCACGAAATGGATCAGGGCGAGCAGGCGGTCGGCGACCCCGCGCCCGAGCGGGGTGAGTTCGTAGTCCACGCGGGGCGGATTGGTGGGCTGTGCCTCCCGGCGCACCAGGCCGTCGCGTTCCAGGGCGTGCAGGGTCTGGGAGAGCATTTTCTCGCTGACGCCGTCGACCCTGCGGCGCAGTTCGTTGAAGCGGAACGTGCCGTCGTGCAGCGCTCCGAGCGTGAGCGCGCCCCAGCGTCCCGTGACGTGCTCCAGCGTGCTCCGGGACGGGCACTGCCGGGAGAACACGTCGAAGGCAAGGTCCGTGGAATCCACCATGAACACACCGTACTCCTGGACAGCGCTGCACCAGGGGTCGCGCTCACCATCAGTAAGTGCTGAGCGAGTACGGCAAGGCAGGGGTCAGAAGCCGAAGTCCTGCGTCCACCAAGGGCCGCCGGCCCCGAAGTGCACGCCGACGCCCAGGGTCTTGTAGTCGCAGTTGAGGATGTTCGCGCGGTGGCCCGAGCTGTTCATCCAGGCGTCCATCACGGAGCGGGCGTTCGCCTGGCCGCGGGCTATGTTCTCGCCCCCCAGGTCCGTTATGCCTGCCTTCTCCGCGCGGTCCCACGGGGTCGCGCCGTCCGGGTCGGTGTGGTCGAAGAAGTCGCGCTCCGCCATGTCCGTGCTGAACCGCCCGGCCAGCGAGGCGAGCCCGCTGTCGGCGGTCACGGGGCGGCATCCGGCCTTGGCGCGCTCTTCGTTGACCAGCGTCAGGACGGCGGCCTCGGCCGCGCTCTCGGCGGACGGCGACGGGGCGCTCCTGCCGGGGGCCTTCGGCTTGCGCTCGGGCGTGCGGGCGGGGCTCGGCTTCGTCGTCCGGCGCTGCTCGGCGCCGGGCCTCGGGGCCTGCGTCGAGGGCTTCTTCGACGGGGTCCCCGACGGCTCGGGCGCGGACTTGGAGGGGGTCGGCGCGGGCGCTTCGGAGCGGCCGGTGCCACGGCTCGGCGAGGGCTCCGCACGCTCGACATCGCCGCCGGAGCCGCCCTGGGCGTCCACGTCGGCCGGAGCGGTCGCGGCGTGCACCTTGCCGGGCTCGGTGTCGCCACCGAAGCGGAATCCGTCGCCGCCGGGCAGCGCGCCCGTACCGACCGCCACGGCGCCCAGGGCCACGGCGGCGGAGACGCCGAGCAGGCCGGTCCGCACCGGGGCGGAGGCCCGGCCCTTGCGGCGGTGGTGTGATGCCCTGCCCGGATGGTGCTCGGGGGTGGCGGCGGCCCGCACACCGCCGGAGCGTCGGTGGCGTCCCATCTCCTGGCCTTTCGTTCCCGCGATCAACGCGATCAAGTGACTCACCCATACGGGTGAGGCTCATGGATTCGGGACTGTACGCGATGGCGGATGGGGACGAAGTGCTCCCCGGGCAATTGGCCGGTTAGCGTGCACCCATGAACGATGACGTACGACTCGTCGCCTGGGTGCGCGGACGCGTGCAGGCCGTGGGTTTCCGCTGGTTCACCCGGGCCAAGGCACTGGAGATCGGCGGCCTGAGTGGTTTTGCTCTCAATCTGGAGGACGGCCGCGTGCAAGTCGTCGCCGAGGGGCCTCGGGACGGCTGCCAGAAGCTGCTCGACTGGCTTCGGGAGGGCGACACACCCGGGAGGGTCGATGGCGTCACAGAGATCTGGGACACACCACGTGGCATATACGAGACCTTCGCCATCCGCTGACCCCGACCCGGGGGAACGTGCCCGGAGGGGTCCCGCGG
>NZ_JASKYR010000815.1:0-3153 GCF_041028215.1 Streptomyces flavofungini | reverse complement strand
GTCCGGGGGCGGCGGCTGCCCGCGCGGTACGGGAGCGGCCAGGGGGCGCCCGGACCTTCGTAGCCCTGTTCGGCGGCGGCGTGCAGGGTCCAGTGCGGGTCGTAGAGGTGGGGGCGGGCCAGGGCGCAGAGGTCCGCACGGCCCGCGAGGAGCAGGGAGTTGACGTCGTCCCAGGAGGAGATGGCGCCGACGGTGAGCACGGGGAGGCCCGTTACGTTGCGTATGCGGTCGGCGTAGGGGGTCTGGTACGAGCGGCCGTAGGCGGGGCGTTCGTCGGCGACGACCTGGCCGGTGGAGACGTCGATGGCGTCGGCGCCGTGGGCGGCGAAGGCGCGGGCGATCTCCACGGCGTCCTCGGCCGTGGTGCCGCCTTCGGCCCAGTCGGTGGCGGAGATCCGGACCGTCATCGGCTTCTCGTGCGGCCACACCTCGCGGACCGCGTCGAAGACCTCCAGGGGGTAGCGGAGCCTCGCCGTCAGCGAGCCGCCGTACGCGTCCGTGCGGTGGTTCGTCAGCGGGGAGAGGAACCCGGAGAGCAGATAGCCGTGCGCGCAGTGCAGTTCGAGCAGGTCGAAGCCCGCGTGCCCGGCGCGCCGGGCCGCCGCGACGAACTCCTCGCGGATCGCCGCCAGTCCGTCCGCCGTCAGCTCTTCCGGGGTCTGGCTCCCCTGCTTGTACGGCAGCGGGGAGGCGGCCACCAGCGGCCAGCTGCCGTCGGGCAGCGGGTCGTCGATGCCCTCCCACATCAGCTTCGTCGAACCCTTGCGGCCCGAATGGCCGAGCTGTACGCCGATCGCGGTGCCGGGTGCCTGGGCGTGGGCGAAGCCGGTGATCCGGCGCCAGGCGTCGGCCTGCGCGTCGGTGTAGAGCCCGGCGCAGCCCGGTGTGATGCGGCCGTGCTCGCTGACGCACACCATCTCGGTCATCACCAGGCCCGCGCCGCCGAGTGCCCTGGCCCCGAGGTGGACGAGGTGGAAGTCGCCGGGGACGCCGTCCTCGGCGGAGTACATGTCCATCGGTGAGACGACGACGCGGTTGCGCAGGGTCAGACCGCGCAGCCGGAAGGGGGTGAACATGGGCGGTGTGCCGTCCGGGCAGCCGAAGTCGCGCTCGACGGAACGGGTGAAGTCCGCGTCGCGCAGCCGGAGGTTGTCGTGGGTGACGCGGCGGCTGCGGGTCAGCAGGTTGAAGGCGAACTGGCGCGGCGGCTGGCCGAGGTAGTCACCGATCCGCTCGAACCACTCCAGGCTCGCGCGGGCCGCGCGCTGCGTGGAGGCGACCACGGGGCGGCGCTCGGCCTCGTACGCCTGGAGCGCGGTGGGCAGGTCCGGCTGTTCCTTGAGGCAGGCGGCGAGTGCGAGGGCGTCCTCGACGGCGAGCTTGGTGCCGGAGCCGATGGAGAAGTGGGCGGTGTGCGCGGCGTCGCCGAGCAGTACCACGTTGCCGTGCGACCAGCGGGCGTTGACGACCGTGCGGAAGGTGGTCCAGGTGGAGTTGTTGCCGCGCAGGGGGCGCCCGCCGAGCGCGTCGGCGAAGATCTTGGCGCAGCGTTCGGTGGACTCGTGCTCGTCGAGCCCGTCGAATCCGGCCGCCTCCCAGACCTCCTCGCGCATCTCGACGATGACGGTGGAGGCGTCGCGCGCGTACGGGTAGCCGTGCAGCTGCATCACGCCGTACTCGGTCTCGGCGATCTCGAAACGGAAGGCGTCGAAGGCGAAGTCGGCGGCGAGCCAGATGTACCGGCAGCGGTGCGGGGTGACGCTCGGCCCGAAGGCGTCGGCGTGTGCCTCGCGGGTGAGGCTGTGCACCCCGTCCGCCGCGACGACCAGGTCGTACGCCGTGGCCAGCTCGGCGGCGGGTGGTGCCTCGGCGCGGAAGCGCAGCTCGACGCCGAGGCTCAGGCAGCGCTCGTGCAGGATCTGAAGGAGCCTGCGGCGGCCGAGTGCCGCGAAGCCGTGCCCGCCGGAGGTGTGCCGCCGGTCGCGGTGCACGATGTCGATGTCGTCCCAGCGCACGAACTCGGCCCGGAGGGCCGCGTAGACGGCGGGGTCGGCGTGCTCGATGCCGCCGAGGGTCTCGTCGGAGAGGACGACGCCGAAGCCGAAGGTGTCGTCGGGGGCGTTGCGCTCGAAGACGGTGACCTCGCGGGCGGGGTCCAGGCGCTTGAGCAGCGCGGCGGCGTACAGACCGCCGGGGCCGCCGCCGATGACGGCGATGCGGCGGGCCGCGCGGGCGGTGCTCACCGGCCCTGCCACTTCGGCGGGCGCTTCTCGGTGAACGCGGCGTGGAACTCGGCGTAGTCCTCGCCGTTCATCAGCAGGGCCTGGGTGGCCGCGTCCAGCTCCACGGAGGCGGCGAGCGGCATGTCCAGCTCGGCGGTGAGCAGGGCCTTGGTCTGCGCGTACGCGAGGGCGGGTCCGTCGGCGAGGCGGCGCGCCAGCTCCTGGGCGGCCTCGGCGGCCTTCCCCTCCTCCGCGAGGTCGCTGATCAGGCCGATCCGCTCGGCCTCGGGGGTGCGGACCGGCTCGCCCAGCATGAGCAGGCGCGTGGCGTGGCCGAGGCCGACGACGCGCGGCAGCAGATAGGCGGCGCCCATGTCGCCGCCGGAGAGCCCGACGCGGGTGAAGAGGAAGGAGAACTTCGCGGAGGGGTCGGCGACGCGGAAGTCGGCGGCGAGGGCGAGCACGGCCCCCGCCCCCGCGGCCACCCCGTGCACGGCGGCGATCACCGGGAAGGGGCACTCCCTGATCGCCCGCACGACCTGGCCGGTCATCCGGTTGAAGTCGAGGAGCTGGGCGGTGTCCATGGCGAGGGTCGCGCCGATGATCTCGTCGACGTCGCCGCCGGAGCAGAAGCCGCGCCCCTCACCGCCGAGCACGAGCGCGCGGACGGACCGCTCGCGGGACAGCTCGGCGAGCAGATCGCGCAGGTCGGCGTAGGCCTCGAAGGTGAGGGCGTTGAGCTTGTCGGGGCGGGCCAGGGTGACCGTGGCGACCCCGTCCTCGACGGCGAGGCGCAGATGGCGCCAGTCGGGCGTGCGGGTCGCGGAGCCGGTGAAGGGACTCATGAGGTGCGGCCTCCTCGGCCTGGGGCTGGAGTGCGCTGCCCCACGAAGTTATCACCGATCCGTGACCACCGTCACGAGTACGCGAT
>NZ_JASKYR010000814.1:0-3402 GCF_041028215.1 Streptomyces flavofungini | reverse complement strand
GGCTCGGCCAGGCCCTCGGCATCGGCACCTCCGTGGCCCGCGCCACCCTGGGCGTGCGCTCCTGCGCCGCCTTCACCTCCGACGCCTCCGGCACCCGCGCCACCGCCGGTGCCGTCCTCGACCTGGACGACGTCCACCGGGTGCGCAAGGCCGTCGGCGGCACCGTCAACGACGTACTGATCGCCGTGGTCGCCGGGGCCCTGCGGCGCTGGCTCGACGAGCGCGGCGACGGCAGTGAGGGCATCGAGCCGCGCGCCCTGGTCCCGGTGTCCCGGCGCCGCCCGCGCACCGCACAGCCGCCCGGCAACCGTCTCTCCGGATATCTGGTCAGGCTGCCGGTCGGCGACGAGGACCCGCTGGCCAGGCTGCGGGCGGTGCGCGCCGCCATGGACCGGAACAAGGAGGCGGGCCCCGAGCGCGGTGCGGGGGCCGTCGCGCTGCTGGCCGAGCACGTGCCGTCGATCGGCCACCGCATCGGCGGTCCCGCGGTGGCGCAGGCCGCTCGGCTGCTCTTCGACATCCTGGTCACCAGCGTCCCGCTGCCCGGCATCGGACTGCGGCTCGGCGGCTGCCCGCTCGCCGCGGTCTACCCCTTCGCCCCGCTGGCCAGGGGCCAGTCGCTCGCCGTCGCGGTCTCCACCTACCGGGGGCGCGTGCACTACGGGCTGCTCGCCGACGCCGCCGCCGTACCCGACCTGGATCTCCTCGCGCGGTGCGTGCGGGAGGAGCTGGACGAGCTGGTGGCGGTGTGCGCGGGGGAAGCGGGTTTGGAGACCGGGGCCCGCTTTACGTAAAGTTGCGCTTTTGAAGAGCTACCGCGGACCACCGGATGCGCCGCGGGCCCAGGATGACATGAGGACAGCGGCGATGACGGTGACAGACGAAAGCCTGGAGGAGGCCGAGAGCCGGCAGGGGCCCGCCGGGAACGGCGCGTACGGCCCCGGCATCGACCCGGACCGTCTCGCCGTCTGCCTCAGCGTCCTCGACGAGCTGGACCGGCTCGACGTCGACCACCCCGACGCGATCCTGGTGCGGCGCGCCACCGCCGGGATCTACCGCACCGTGAAGCAGCGCCGCCGCCAGGAGCGCCGCGCCGCCAAGACCGCCCACGACAAGGCGGTCACCGAGGCCACGGCCACCGGCTCCGCCGAGCGCATCGACGACGAGACCGAGGGTCTGCTGCCGTCCTCGCGGACCGAGGAGGGCACGATCGCGGGGATACTCCAGCGCCCGCGCTCCTGCTACACCTGCAAGACGCGGTACGTGGAAGTCGACTACTTCTACCACCAGCTCTGTCCGGCGTGCGCCCAGCTGAACCGGGCCAAGCGCGAGGCCCGCACCGACCTGACCGGCAAGCGCGCCCTGCTCACCGGCGGGCGCGCCAAGATCGGCATGCACATCGCGCTGCGCCTGCTGCGGGACGGCGCGCACACCACCATCACGACGCGGTTCCCCAAGGACGCCATCCGCCGCTTCAAGGCGATGGACGACTCGGCGGACTGGCTGCACCGCCTGGAGATCGTCGGCATCGACCTGCGCGACCCCGCGCAGACCGTCGCCCTCGCCGAGCGGGTCGCCGAGGCCGGGCCGCTGGACATCCTGATCAACAACGCCACGCAGACCGTGCGGCGCCTGCCCTCCGCCTACGCGGCCCTCGTCGACGGCGAGAGCGCGCCGCTGCCCGCCGGGGAGCTGCCCGCCCACTCCGTCATCGGCGCCTTCAACTCCGGAGCGGTCGACGGTCTGGCCGCGCTGCCCCTCGGCACCAGCGGTCTGGAGGCACAGCAGGTCGCCGACCTCGCCCTCGTCGCGGGCAACGCCAGCATCGCCAGGCACCTCGACGGCACCGCCATCGACGCGGGCGGCCTCGTGCCGGACGTCGTGGACAGCAACACCTGGGTGCAGACCATCGAGCAGATCTCCCCGGTGGAGCTGCTTGAGACCCAGCTCTGCAACTACACCTCGCCGTTCATCCTGATCAGCGCGTTGCGCCCGGCCATGGCCGACGCCGCGAAGAAGGCCGCGAGCGGCCGGGCCCACATCGTCAACGTCTCCGCCATGGAGGGCGTGTTCGGCCGCGGCTACAAGGGCGCCGGGCACCCGAACACCAACGCCGCCAAGGCCGCGATGAACATGGTGACGCGGACCAGCGCCCAGGAGATGTTCCAGAGCGACGGCATCCTCATGACCTCCGTCGACACCGGCTGGATCACCGACGAGCGCCCGCACTACGACAAGCTGCGCCTCGCCGAGGAGGGCTTCCACGCGCCGCTCGACCTGATCGACGGAGCGGCCCGCGTCTACGACCCGGTCGTGCGCGGCGAGTCAGGCGACGACGTCTACGGCGTCTTCCTCAAGGACTACGCGAACGGCAAGTGGTAGCCACTCCGCAGGACCGCTCACCCGGCGACCGCGCGCCGCGCGACCGGCCCCGCGACGAAGGCCCCGGACGGCTCTCCGTCCGGGGCCTTCTCGCGTGCGCCGCCAGGCGCAGAGCCACCGGGCGTTCCCACCGGCCGCGGTGGTCGCGGTTCGGGGCCTGCCGCGTCGGCCGTGGGGCCTTGTCCGGAATCCACAAGGCTTCGAGCGTCCATCGAGCGCGGGCGCGCTCATTTGGTTAACCTTAGGCGAGTGGGCGGCCACGAGAGATCCACGAAGTCTCTCGGCCGCCCCGGGGACAGGCCGGTGACCACGGCCGCGGTCCCGCCAGACAACCGGCGCCACCGCGACCGAACTGCCCTTGTCCTTCCGTTACGCGACACAGAGGAGTGCGCGGTGACACCCGATCTGACGAAGCACGAGAAGCGACCGGCCGAGCGGGCGGGCGACCGGGCCGGCAGGCCCCACAAGCTCCGCAACCTGGAGGCGTGGGCCAAGGCGGCCCCCATCCGTCTCGCCGGTTATGAGGACGACCTCGCCGAGCCCCACATCCTGCCCGGCATCGACTGATCCGGGAGCGAGCCACCGCCCCGGAGTCGTCCGCTTCGCCCGTGCCCCCGCCGTCGACGGCGGGGGCACGGGCGCGATGTGTGACGGGTGACGTGTGCGTCCTCGGGGCGCGGCGCGGGGCTGACGCGTTGACAAGAGCGAGACCGGGTGACTGTAATGGTGCGCGTGCCGCGTGGCGCCGACCAAAGAGCAGTGGGCAGGTCGGCGACCGGGCGAGCACCTTCACTCAAGGACGACGCTCATGTATACGTCGTGAGTTCTTACCGCCGCGAGACTTCTGCCTGACCGACGCGGGCTCGCGCCCGGTCAGGGCACCCTTGCGCGCTCTCGCGCACCCGGCCGCGCCGACCTCTTCCGCGTGGCCCTCCTCACCCCGTGTGGCCCAGCCACCACCCCGTACGGAGACCCCCCCCCCCCCCCGGCGGTAAGAACTCACGACGTATACATGAGCGT
>NZ_JASKYR010000813.1:0-2925 GCF_041028215.1 Streptomyces flavofungini | reverse complement strand
ACCGTGCCGTTGATCCGGATGAACTGGAGGTCGCGGCCGATGTGGGCCTCGATCTTCTTCGAGGTGTGCTCCGCGTCCCAGCCCGCCACGGTGTCGGTGATGAGCGAGGTGATCTCGTCGCGGTACGTCGTCACCACGTACACCGCGGCGCCCTCGACCCAGCCGTCCACCTTCTGCTGGAGCCGCCCGTCCTCGGCCATCCGCGCGCCGAGCGAGAGCAGCGACGCCCGCACCCGCAGCCGCAGTTCGCTGCGCTCGTCCTCGGCGGCGGCCACGATCATCGCGCGTACGGAGGACCAGGCGGAGGCGATCAGGTCCTGCACCTCGCCGCGCGCCAGGATCTCCCGCTTGAGGCGCTCCACGCGCTCCCGGGTGTCGGAGTCGGACTGGAGGTCGGCGGCGAAGTCGGCGAGGAAGCGGTCGACGGCGCCGCGCGCGGGGTGCTCGGGCATGTCCCGCATCTCGGTGACGAAGCGCAGCAGTTCCTTGTAGACCCGCTCGCCGACCTTCTTGTCGACGAACCGCGGGGTCCAGCCGGGGGCGCCGCCCTCCACGGCGACCATCACCGAGTCCGCGTGCTCGACCAGCCAGTCGTGGGCCCGGACGCAGACCAGGTCGACGACGCGCTTGTGGCCGCCGTCGGCGACGACCTTCTCCAGCATCTTGCCGAGGCCGGGCGCGATCTCCCGGGCGTCCGCACGGCGCGTGATCGCCTCCCCCACGACCGCCTGGACGTCGGAGTCGCGCAGCACGGTGAGGGCGCCGCGCAGCGCCGTCGCCAGCTCGGCGGTGACCCGGTCGGCGTGGGCCGGGTCGGCGAGCCAGGTCCCGAGACGGCCGCCGATGCCCACCGAGTGCAGACGGGCGCGGACGACCTCGCCGGAGAGGAAGTTCTCCCCCACGAAATCGCCGAGGGAGGCGCCCAGCTGGTCCTTCTTGTTCGGGATGATCGCCGTGTGCGGGATGGGCAGGCCGAGCGGGTGCCTGAAGAGCGCCGTCACCGCGAACCAGTCGGCGAGGGCGCCGACCATGCCCGCCTCGGCCGCCGCCGCCACATAGCCCGCCCAGGCTCCGGCGCCCGCGTGCTGCGCCCACTTCGCCAGGACGTACACCACCGCCACGAAGACGAGCAGGCCCGTGGCCGTCAGCTTCATGCGGCGCACCCCGCGCCGCTTCTCCTCGTCGGCGGCGCTGTACGTGAAGCCGCCGGGGCCCACGGGACCGCTCGGACCGGTTACGCCATCGGAGGGAGCCTGCCGCCCGGCGTGAGGGTCACGCCGCCCGGCGCGCCCCTTGTCCGATTCCGTCGCTTCCTCCGCGTTTGTGCGATCCACTCACACCACCCGACCCGTCCGCCTCGTCCTCATCCGCATCGTCTCCGTGTCCTGTGTGTTCTTCGTCCCTTCCTGACCTACTCCTGGAACGAACGACAAGTTCCCGGCGTCTGATAAGGCGGAGGGGGGCAGTGTCGGCCGCCTCACGGCCCATGCCGCATCATGGGGTGATCACACCGGAGCCTCGGGGCTCCCCCTGCCCGAGGAGAAAGATCCCGCATGACCAAGCGACACGGTTATGCCCTTCTCGCCGCGGTCCTCGCGGTCATAGTGGTGGTCTCCGCCGCCATATACCTCGGTGTCACCGGCACCGACGACGACGCGCGGGACACCATCAACGCGGGTGGACGCTCCCCCCGCAACTCCGCCGCACCCGCCTCCGCGGGCACCTGGGTCGGCTCCTGGTCCGCCTCTCCCGCCGGCGCCGAACCGGGCACCGAGCAGAAGGGGTTCGCGGGCCGCTCCATCCGTAACGTCGTGCACACCAGCGTCGGCGGAGCCAGCGCCCGCATCACCCTCTCCAACCTGTACGGCACCACGCCGCTCAGCATCACGCACGCCTCCATCGCCGTGGCCTCCGCGACGAACGACCCGGCCGCCGCGCCCGGCACGCTGCGCCGCCTCAGCTTCAACGGCAACACCTCGGTGGTCATCCCGCCGGGCGCCCAGGTGATGAGCGACGCGGCCAGGCTCCGCGTGCCGCACGACGCCGACCTGCTCGTCACCACGTACTCGCCTACCCCGTCGGGCCCGGTCACCTACCACCCGCACGCCCGCCAGATCAGCTATGTGGCGGAGGGCGACCGCGCCGAGGACCCCAATGGCGACGCCTACACCGAGCAGAGCCCGTTCTGGCGCTACCTCGCAGCGGTGGACGTGCTGAGCAACGAGACCGACGGCACCGTCGTCGTCCTCGGCGACTCCATCACCGACGGCATCTCCTCCACGATGGGCGCCAACCGCCGCTGGACCGACGTGCTCTCCGACCGCATGCGCGAGGAGACGGGCGCGCCGCGCTACGGCGTCGTGAACCAGGGCATCAGCGGCAACCGCATCCTCTCCGACGGCAACGGACGGCCCGCGGTGAACCCGAGCGGCCTGTCCCGCTTCGACCGCGACGTCCTGAACCGCACGGGCGTCAAGGCGGTCGTCATCGCCCTCGGCGTCAACGACATCCTGCGCAACCCGCACCAGAACGACCCCGACCGCATCGTCGAGGGCCTGCGCGAGCTGACCCGCCAGGCGCACACCCGCGGCCTGCGCGTCGTCGGCGCCACGCTGATGCCCTTCGGCGGCCACCGGGGATACGAACCGGGCCTCGAAGCGGTCCGCACGGCGGTGAACGAGCAGATCCGCTCCGGCAAGGTCTTCGACGACTTCGTCGACTTCGACCGCGCCCTGCGCGACCCGTACGACCCGCGCAGCCTGCGCGCCCCGTACGACTCGGGCGACCACCTGCACCCGTCCGACGCGGGCTACCGCAAGATGGCGCAGACGTTCAACCTCTCGCACCTGAAGGGCTCGGCGGCGGCCGAGCTGTAGCCCGCACCGCCGCCGAGSCCYTCAGGTGCGAGAGGTTGAACGYCTGCGC
>NZ_JASKYR010000812.1:0-3531 GCF_041028215.1 Streptomyces flavofungini | reverse complement strand
CCCGTGGCAGTTGCTGCGGGTCACGGGCGTGCGGCCCGAGCAGGCCGACGGGTTCGCGAGGGCGCTGCTCGGCACCGAGTGCGGCCCCGACGACGAGCGCAGGGGCCGTGCGATCACCGTCTGGTCCTGGAGCAGGCGTTCGTCGTCGGCGGCCGGATACCGCTCGGCGAGACGCAGCGTCAGCTCGGACACCTGCCGGGCCTCGGCCGCGCTCAGGCGCAGCTCCGTCGCTGTCTGGGGCGGGGTGGACGTGGTCATCATCGGTCTCCTCAAGTGCAGGGGCGTGAAAGGGCGGATCAGGCGTCGAACCGGAAGCCGCCGAAGGTCTGGGGCGCCGGCTCCGTCCCGGGTACGGGCTCGACGGGGTCGCCGAGCAGGCGCGACACCTCGTCGCCGAGCCGCCGCACCATCCGCTCCGCGGTGTCGGGGGCGTAGCGCAGGGCGTCGTACTGGAGCACGAGCCGCATCCCGTCCGCGTGCTCCACGAACTGGAACGAAAGCTCGAACATGCCCACGCGCAGCGGCGTAGGACCGCCGCGCAGGGCGATGCCGTCCGGGGCGCACGGACCGGTGTCGATGCGGGGATACAGCGCGACCCAGACGTCGAAGAACGGCATCCGCCCGGGGGCCCGCGGCGGGTCGAGCGCCGCCACCAGGGCGTCGAAGGCGACGTCGCTGTGGTCCACCGCGTCCACCGTGCGCCGCGCGACCTGAGCCACCAGGTCGTCCCCGGACATCGAGTCCGCGACCTCGACGCGCAGCGGAACCGTGGCGATGTGGAAGCCGACCGCGTCCTCCGCGCCGAGCCGGGCCCGCCGGTCCACGGCCGTGCCCAGGCAGATGTCGGTGCTCCCGGTGAGCGCGGCCAGGGTCCGCGCGACGGCCGCCGTCAGCGGCGTGAACGGGCCCGCGTGATGGCGCCTGCCGAGCTCCGTGAGCCCGCGCAGCGCGTCGGCGCCGATCTCCCGCGCCGCGATGCCGGTGCTCGCGCCCGCCGGTTCCGTACGGGGACCGACGACCGGCAGGGGCAGCGGAGCGGGGGGCGGCAGCAGAACGCTCCGCCAGTGGTCGAGCGTGGCCTCCCGGTCCTCCGGCGGGCGGTGCGCGGGCGCTGCCGGTGACGGCTCGCCGTCCGCCCGGTGTCCGGCGAGGGACGCCGGGTCCGCGTAGGCCGCCACGAGCTGGTGCGCGAGGATCTCCAGGCTGCGCCCGTCGCACACGAGGTGGTCGGCGAGGAGCAGCAGGGACCAGCGGGCGTCGCTGCGCAGGAACAGGGTGACCCGGGTCAGCGGGCCCGTCGCCGGGTCGAACGGGACCGCGACACAGTCGTCCACCAGCGCCTCGAACCGGGCCTCGCTCAGGTCGCGCCCGCTGAGGTCGACCACGTCGAGCGGCGGGGCGTCGTCGGTGAGGACCGCCCGGGGCTCCCCCCGGTGCTCGGCGAAGACGGTCCGCAGCGCCGGATGGCGCCTCGCGAGGGCGGCCAGGGCGGCCGTCAGCCGGTCGACGTCCGGGCGGCCTTCGCCGTCCAGCAGGCAGGGCACCGTGTACGCGCCCGAGGCGCCTTCCGCGCGCTGCCGTTCCAGCCACAGCCAGCGCGTGGCGTCGGCCACCTCGGTGCCGGGCAGGGGGTCGGCCGAGCGCGGTCGCGGCACGTCCGGCCCGGCGGGCCGCGCCGTCCCGGGCGCGAGTCCGGCCAGCCGGGCCGCGAGGAGTTCCGGTGTCGCGGCCTCGAAGACGTCCCGTACGCGGACCCGTACCCCGAACGCCTCCTCCACGGAGACGGCGAGGGTGAGGGCCGACAGGCTGTGGCCGCCCGCGAGGAAGAAGTCGGTGCCGGGGGTGACGTGGTCGAGTTCGAGCGCCTTGGCGAACAGGGCGCACAGCTGGTGCGCCGGATCGAGGTCAGTCACGGTCGCCCCGTCCCACGGGCCGGATGGCGGTGTCAGAAGTCATAGTGGGTGTCGCTCCAAACAGGGCCGTTCGCGGACAGGGTCGGGGGCGTGGGTTCGGCTGGTGGTGCGGTCCCTCCGGTGGTCAGACCGCGCAGCGCGGCGACGATGTGATCGGCGTAGGCACCGGCCTCCGCCGCGTCGAGCAGCTGGTCGTCGTAGGTGAGGTCGAGGTGGAGCACGTCGCCCTTGACGCGGGCGTAGAGCCACAGGTCGCTGGTGGCGGGCAGATCGTCGACGAGCAGGTCCTCGACCACCTGGCTCTCGGGCCGCAGCCCCGCGTTCTCCCAGCTCACCCCCAGATCGAGCAGGAGGCTGCGGCCCGGTGCCGCGCGCAGGGAGAGCCGTTCGGCGAGGACGTCGAACGGCAGCCGGGAGTGCTCGTAGGCCTCGACGATCCCCTCCTGGACCCGGGGCAGCAGCTCCGGCCCGGTGATGGTGTCGTCGAACGTGACCCGCAGCGGCACCGCGTTGACCAGATAGCCGATCAGTGCGTCGGCCTCCGGCCGGTGCCGGAGTCCCGCGGCGAAGCCGACGATCAGGTCGGTGGCCCGGGTGTGCTGCCGCACCGTGACCGAGAAGGCGGTCACGACCTGGGCGAACGGGGTCGCGGGCACGTCCTGGAGGCAAGCTGCGGGGACGGTCCTGCGGACCAGTGCGGTGCGGCCCCTGCGGCTGCGGCGGCGGGCGGCGTCCACGGGCTCGGGACCGGCGGGGAGACCGCGCAGCCGCTCGCGCCAGAACTCCACCTCGCGCTCGGCCCCGGGCCCGGACAGCCACTCCCGCTCCTCCCTGATCCACTCCCGGTAGGTGTAGCCGAGCCGGGGGAGGCGGGGCGGCTCGCCGCGCACGGCCCGCTCGTAGGCGGTGAACAGGTCGCGGAGCAGCACATCGACGCTGGCCCCGTCGTAGATCAGGTGATGTGCGGTGACGGTGAGCAGATCGCCGCCGATGGGTCCGGCCAGCAGCCGCACCTCGAACAACGGCGCCCGGTCCAGGGCGAAGCCGACCCGCCGCGCCTCGCGCAGGGCGGCCGCGACCTCCGCGCCCGCCGGGTCGGCGCCGGGCAGCTCCACGACGACCAAGGGTGCACCGCCGGGCAGCCGGTCGAGGACCGTCAGCTCCGCCTCCGTCCCCCGGGGCAGCACCTGCGCCCGCAGCATGTCCTGGCGCTCGACGACGGCCTCCAGAGCGGCGCGGAGCGCGTCGGCGTCGACGCGGCGCCCGAGCCGTACGAGGTCGGAGATGACGAAGGTGTCCGACCCCGCCCGCCGTGAGGTGAGCCAGACGCGGCGCTGCGCCCGGGACAGCGGCAGCGGTCCCGCGTCGGGCGCGACCGCGTCGTCCCCCTGCCGCCCGGTCACGGGCTCGGGCAGGCTCCCGGCCAGTGCGGCGGTGAGCGTGGCCACGGTCTGGAAGGTGAAGACGGTACGCACCTTGACGCGCAGGGCGTGCGCGATGCGCGCGGCGGCCAGGCTGTGCCCGCCCAGGTCGAACAGGTTCGCGTCCGGGTCGGTGMCGGGCCGTTCGAGGACATGGCTCCACACGTCCGCGACCCGCTGCTCGTCCTGCGTGAAAT
>NZ_JASKYR010000811.1:0-3508 GCF_041028215.1 Streptomyces flavofungini | reverse complement strand
GCTCTGCACCGCGTTCTGTCCGGCGGCGACGGACTCGGAGGCGCCGGCGGGCAGCGTCTGGGCGAGCTGCTCGAGCGGGAGGGCCGACGTGACGGTGCCGAGGGCCGCTGCGGTGTCCGGGGCGGCGGGGCCCGCCGGGGCGGCGTTCGCGGCACCGGCTCCGGCGGCGGCGAAGGCGGCTCCGAGAGCGGCGACACCGAGGGTCTTGGCGGCAGACTGCTTCATCTTCAGGGCGTCCTTGCGGAATCGATGACGGGGTACTGCGTGGTTCAACGACCGATCGGACCCCGGATCACGGGCAGAGGGACGCGAAAAAGCGGCCGGGCGGCACACCACCCGGCCGCTCCACGCCCGCCGGGGCGGGCGGAACGTGCGCTACTTCGCGGCGGACGCGCTGGTGGAGACGGTCTGACGGAACAGCCACTCGGACTTCAGTTCGGCATAGCCGGGCTTGATCACGTCGTTGATCATGGCGAGGCGTTCATCGAAAGGAATGAACGCTGATTTCATCGCATTGACTGTGAACCACTGCATGTCGTCGAGCGTGTAGCCGAACGTGTCGACCAGGTGCTCGAACTCGCGGCTCATGCTGGTGCCGGACATCAGGCGGTTGTCGGTGTTGACCGTCGCCCGGAAGTGCAGCTTGCGCAGCATGCCGATGGGGTGCTCGGCGTACGAGGTCGCGGCGGCCGTCTGGAGGTTCGACGTCGGGCAGAGCTCCAGGGGGATGCGCTTGTCCCGTACGTAGGAGGCGAGGCGGCCGAGGCGGACGCTGCCGTCCTCCGCGACCTCGATGTCGTCGATGATGCGCACGCCGTGGCCGAGGCGGTCGGCGCCGCACCACTSGAGCGCCTGCCAGATCGACGGCAGGCCGAACGCCTCGCCCGCGTGGATCGTGAAGTGGTTGTTCTCGCGCTTGAGGAACTCGAAGGCGTCGAGGTGGCGGGTGGGAGGGAAGCCCGCCTCCGCGCCCGCGATGTCGAAGCCGACGACGCCGAGGTCGCGGTAGCGGTTGGCCAGTTCGGCGATCTCCAGGGCGCGGGCGGCGTGCCGCATGGCGGTGAGCAGGGCGCCCACGCGGATGCGGTGACCGTTCTCCTTCGCGCGGCGCTCGCCCGTGCGAAAGCCCTCGTTGACCGCCTCGACGACCTCTTCGAGGGTGAGGCCCTGCTCCAGGTGCTGCTCGGGGGCGTACCTGATCTCGGCGTAGACCACGCCGTCCTCGGCCAGGTCCTCGGCGCACTCGGCGGCCACGCGCTTGAGGGCGTCCTTGGTCTGCATCACCGCGCAGGTGTGGGCGAAGGTCTCCAGATACCGTTCGAGGGAGCCGGAGTCGGCCGCCTCGCGGAACCAGACCCCGAGCTTGTCGGGGTCGGTCTCGGGCAGTCCCCCGTAGCCGTTCTCCCGGGCGAGGTCGACGATCGTGCCGGGGCGCAGGCCGCCGTCGAGGTGGTCGTGGAGGAGGACCTTCGGGGCGCGGCGGATCTGTTCGGCGCTGGGCGTCTCGCGGTCCGTGTGACCGGTCGTGTGAGTCTGGCTCGTCATTTCGGCACTGTAGCGCCTACGCGCGTAGAACTCACTGGTCGTTGCGTAACAGTGACCCTGCGGACGGGTGGCGTACACCGTGGCTTCTGACACTGTTCTGTCATGGCACAGCATGGGACGGCGGGGCCCTCGGGCGCGCCCAGGCTAGGGCGTGTGGTCGGAACGGCTCCTTCGGCGGTGAGCGGCGCGGTCCTGCTGCTGCCCGGCGGCGCGGAGACATCGACCCGTAAACCATCGCCGCTCGCGGCCGGGGCCGTGCGCGCGCTCGGCCGCAGGCTCGCCCACGACGGGCGTGAAGCGGGCCTCGCCGCGCACGTCGTGCACTACCGCAGCCGAGGCTGGAACGGCGCCCAGGCCCAGCTCGCCCACGACGCCGACTGGGCGGCGGACGAGATCGTACGGCTCTACGGCGACGTCCCCGTCTGCCTGGCCGGAGTGGACATGGGCGGCAGGGCGGCGCTGCGCGCGGGCGGGCACAGCGCGGTGGAGTCCGTCCTCGCGCTCGCCCCCTGGCTGCCCGAGGAGGACATGGCGGCGACCCCCGAACCGGTGAAGCAGCTCGCGGGGCGGCGGGTTCTGATCGTGCACGGCACGAACGACGAACGGACCGACCCCGAACTGTCGTTCCGGCTCGCGCAGCGGGCCAAGAAGGCCAACCGCGACGTGTGCCGCTTCGAGGTGCACTCGGACGGGCACCGGCTGCACCAGCACCAGAGCGAAGTCCTGGCGCTCGCCTCCGACTTCGTCATGGGGACGCTGTTCGGGTCCTGCTTCGCCCGGCCGCTGGAGGACGCGCTGGCGGCCCCGCCGCCGCTGGGGCTCCGGATGCCGCTGGCCTCCGGCTTCGGGCAGTCGCTCCGGCGGTGACTCCCGGGGGGGCGCGGCTCACGCCGGCTGCTGCAACAGCCTGCCCTTCCTGCTCAGCAGGAACTCCTTGAACGCCGCCACCGGCGGGGTGTCCGGGTGGCCGTCCAGCCAGGCGACGCCGATCTCCCGTACCGCCCGCTGGCCCGTCACCGTCAGCTCCACCACTCCGGGGCGGGGCACGGCGGGCGGCGGCAGCAGGGCCACGCCGAGGCCCGCCGCCACCAGGCCGCGCAGGGTCTCCGCCTCCTCGCCCTCGAACGCCACCCGGGGCGTGAAGCCCGCCTCCTGGCAGAGGTCGTCGGTGATGCGGCGCAGGCCGTAGCCCGGCTCCAGGGTCACGAACGCCTCGTCGGCGGCCTCGGCGAGACGCACGCGCCTGCGCCCTGCCAGACGGTGGTCGTCGGGGACCACCAGGCGCAGCCGCTGCTCGTCGAGGCGGCGCGCGACCAGATCGGGCGCGTCGGGCACGGGCGAGGTCAGGCAGAGGTCGAGTTCACCGGCGCGCAGCCGCTCCAGCATCGCCTCGCCGTAGTTCTGTACGAGGCTGAAGCGCACCCCCGGGTGGCCGGCGCGGAAGGCGCGGAGCAGTCCGGGCACGGTCTCCGAGCCCATCGTGTGCAGAAAGCCGAAGGCGACCTTGCCGGACTCCGGGTCGGCGTCGGCCCGCACCGACTCGGCGGCGCGCGCCACCTCGCCGAGGGCCCGCTCGGCCGAGGCGAGGAAGGTGCGGCCCGCAGGGGTCAGCGAGACGGTGCGGCCGCGGCGCGCGAACAGGTCGACGCCCAGGTCCCTCTCCAGGCGTACGAGGGCGCGGGAGAGGGTCGACTGGGGTATCCGCATCTCCTGGGCGGCGCGCGTGACGTGCTCGGTGCGGGCCGCTCCGGCGAAGTACGCCAGGCGTGGCGCGAGCAGCGTCACGATGTCCTCCGTGTCACTGTCGCGTGACAGGTCCGGCTGTGACCTCTGCTGATGCGGCATAGGATCGATTATGGCGTTTTCATGCATTGGACGCATCAGAAAACGCGGTCGTACGTTTTCGGCATGCCTCCCGCCAGTAGCGGGGCGCCCGCCACCATCCCCGCGGTCGCCCACTCCC
>NZ_JASKYR010000810.1:0-3080 GCF_041028215.1 Streptomyces flavofungini | reverse complement strand
CTTCTGTGCACCATCACTCTGTCTCGGGATACGTCGAAAACGAGGAGTCCGGAAGTGTCGGCTCACCTCACCAGGCCGCTTCTGACACTGGCGCTCGCCCTGGTCCCCCTGGTCGGGATCGCGTCGGTGGCGGCCACGCCCACGGGCACCGCGGGAACCTCCCCGGGGGCGGCCACCACCCGGGAGAGCGGGCGTTCCGTACCGGACGCCTCCTCCGTGCGGGACGCCTCATCCGTCGGGGACTCAACCGTCTGCGACTGGCGTTACGGCAGGTCATGCGTGGTCGGCGGCCGTATGTGACCCCGCGCTTCGGGCCGCCGAAGGCTACGCCAGGCGGCGCAACCGGGCGTGCGGCCCCGGGCCGCCGCCGCTGAGCTGTCGGTCATGGACCATCACATAGAGCGAGCGCCCGAGGCGCTCCCCAGCCGGCGCCGCGTCCTGCGGCTCACCGCGGGTCTCCTGGGAGCCGGTGGAACGGTCACCCTGGGCGCGGCCCGCGCTCCCGCCCGGCCCGGCCACCCCGACGACGCCTGCACCGGCGGCTACGACGCCGGATACGAGGCGGACCTGGCCGAGGCCGACGCCCGCTACCCCCGCGACCGTCCGTACGAGGACCACCGCGCCCCGGAGGTGCCGCCCGGCCAGGCGGCCCTGCCGCTGCGCCGCGTCTTCCGGGTCACCGCGCGCTACGGAGTGCCGGGCGACTGGCTCGCCGGGCACCATACGGGCATCGACCTGGCCGTGCCGCAGGGGACGCCGGTGTACGCCGTGGGCGCGGGTGTCGTCGTGCTCGCGCGCTGGTCGGGGGCGTACGGCAACGCGGTGACGGTGCGGATGCCCGACGGCCACTTCGCCCTCTACGCCCATCTCTCGCTCATCGAGACCCGCGAGGGGGCGAACATCGAGACCGGCGCGCGGATCGCGAGCAGCGGGGCGACCGGGCGGGCCACCGGACCGCATCTCCATCTGGAGGTCCGCACCCGCCGCACCTACGGGTCCGACGTCGACCCGGTCGGCTATCTGGCCAAGCGGGGGGCACGGCTCCTCTGAACCGCGGGGCTCCTCCCGGGAGGAGCCCCGCCGGGCGGGACTACGCGATCCCGGGCACCAGGTTGGTGATCGGCTGCACCATGTCGGTGAGCTGGCGGAGCTGGTTCAGGTCGTTGAGGTGGTTGAGGCCCTGGAGCTGGTTCGCGAGCTTCGGCATCGCGGCGCGCTGGTCCTCGGGGATCGCGGTGTGCCCGATGTGGTCGACCGTGTCCAGGACCGAGATGGGGGCCTTGTCCCCGGTGGGCGTGGCGGCCTGGGCTGCCGGGGCGGCGAGCGCGGCCGTACCGGCGGCGAGCGAGACAGCGGCGAGAAGTCGTCGTGCAGATGTCATGTCCTCAGAAACGGCTGGGGCGCCCGAAAGTCACGGGTTCCGGAACCCCCTCACTCGTGAAGCTCATTTACCGTGACGCCTTGTTCCCGGCCCCACAAACCCACAAAGGGAATTCAGCTCGCCGCCTCCGAATGCCGTCCCGCCGTGACTTCGCGTTGACGGCGGGCGTTAGCGAATTGCGGCCGTGCTGAAGCAGCCGCGCTTACCAAGTCAAAGGAGAACGTGATGTCTCGCATCGCGAAGGTCGCCGCCGCCACCGTGGGTGCCGGTGCCGTCGTGCTCGGTGGCGCCGGAATGGCCCTGGCGGACGCGGACGCGTCGGGCGCCGCCGTCGGCTCCCCCGGTGTCATCTCGGGCAACAATGTCGCGGTCCCGATCAACATCCCGGTGAACCTCTGCGGCAACACCGTCGACGTCGTGGGCCTGCTGAACCCCGCCTTCGGCAACACGTGCTCGAACGCCGGCCAGGACCACCACGGCGGCTACGGAAGCTGACGCCGGGCCGCCACGGCGGCCGAGTGCTCGGGGCCGCCACCAGCGGCCCCGGCAGGGCGGACCCCCGGCGCCTAGTCCCCGTACCGGTAGAGCCTCTGGTGGCCGAGGAGGTCACCGGGGCGCGCGTCCCACGGCGGCATCCGCTCCTGGCGCGCGACGACGCGCCGGTACTGCGCCGAGCCGGGACCCGGCGGCTCGGCCGGAAGGTAGGGGGCCGAGCGGGGATGGCGGCGCTGCCAGCGGTCCCACAGCAGGTCCACGAAGGCGTGGTGCAGCCAGAACACCGGGTCGTTGACGGAGGCGCCGCCCAGCATGTGTCCGCCGACCCAGCGGTGCACCCGGTTGTGGTTGCGGTACCGCGCGTCGCCCCGCGCCGGGGTCCAGCCCTCCAGCCGGTTGCGGAAGCCCCCGGACGACGTGGAGTCGTAGGGCGGCACGTCGTAGAGCGGGTCCGCGATCGCCTCCGCCACGTCGCGCGCGGTCGGCAGGGCGAGGGGGTCGTGCGCGCGCCCGAGGTCGCGGGTGAGGAAGTCCCCGTCGGTCACGCCCGCCCTGATGGTCCAGTGGCCGTTCCGCCGCGCGAACGGGCCCGTCATGACCTGCCGGTCGGACGCCCGCCCTGTGCCGCCCAGCAGATCGGCGCCCCACGGTGCCGCCCTCGTCCCGCGGTCCTTCGTCCAGTCCCAGTACGGGATGGTCACGCCCGCGTCGGTCCGCTGGAGGGCGCGCTCGAACTCCAGCAGGAAGCGGCGGTGCCAGGGGAAGAACGAGGGGCACATGTGCGCGACCCGCAGCCGGTCCTCGCCGTCCGACACATAGTGGTCGATGTGCGTGCGCACGAAGTCGTCGTACTCGCCCCGGCGCTTGAGCTTCAGCACCGCGTCGACGAATCTGCGCCGCTCGGCCCGGGTCAGACCGCTCTGGTTCCTGCGCGTGGGGGCCATGCCCGTCCGTCCGTTCCGAGGTCCGTGCCAGGCCCGCGGGTGCGGGCCTGATCCACACGGTCCTAGTGGTGCAGGCCGCTCAGCGCCTGCGAGGGGCCGAGTTCGTCGACCGCGCCGCGCGCCGCCGCCAGCGGGGTCGCGTACGACCGGTAGTGGTCGACCATGCTCAGGAAGCTGCCGTCGGCGCGGCGCATCAGGCCGAGCGGCCGGCCGTCCACGGTGATCCGCCAGCTCTGCGGCGTCCGCCCCTCGCGCGAGAC
>NZ_JASKYR010000081.1:0-14930 GCF_041028215.1 Streptomyces flavofungini | reverse complement strand
GGTGGGGAGGGCTCGGTATCCCGGGTTCGCCCGGCTTTACGTCCAGCTCGAAGCCGAGGCCATCGAACTGCACGTCTACGACAACCACATCGTGAACGGCCTGTTGCAGACGGAGGAGTACGCGCGAGCCGTGTTCGCGATGCGGCGGCCCCTGCTTGACGAGGAGATGATCGAACAGCGGGTAGCTGCCCGTCTGGCTCGCCAGGAAATTTTTTGCCGCAAGTCACGGCCACTGATGAGTTTCGTCATCGAAGAGGCTGTACTGCACCGTCCGGTAGGCGGCAGTGGCGTACTGCGAGGGCAGTTGGAGCAGATCCTGCTCTTCGGCCACAACCGCAACGTGGAGATTCAGGTCATGCCAACCTCACGCGCTGATCACGCGGGACTCAGTGGACCGTTCACACTGATCGAGACCAAGGGGCAACGCCGCATCGCCTACGCCGAAGTGGCCAGCATTAGCGGGCTGCTCACCGAGCGGAAAGCGGTCCGCGACTTGGAGGCGCAGTATGGAATTATCCGAGCACAAGCACTGACGCCTAGCGAATCGCTGGCGCACATCGAGAAGTTGCTGGGAGAGGTATGAACCTCCGTATGGATGCCCTGACACAGCCACTCGCCTGGAAGAAGAGCAGCTACAGCAGCGGTGAGGGCGGCCAGTGTGTCGAGGTCGCCTGGACTGTCCGATCCGTCCACGTGCGGGACTCCAAGCGGGCAGCGGGGCCGGTCCTCACGGTCGCCCACACGGAGTGGACCGCGTTCCTGCGGATGGCGGCGGCACGCGGCTGACCTGAGATGTACGCACCCGAAGGGGGCGGGGAGACCACCTCCCTGCCCCTTCGGGCTTTACATGGAGTCAGCCGGGCTTACTTCCTAGCCCTGCCCCGCTTTTTCTCGGGGCGCCAGGCGGCAAGGTCGTCCAGGGAGAGCTGGCGGCCGTACATACCGGCAACGAGGGCGCTGTTGAACTCCTCGGCGGGGTTGCCCTCCCACTCGTCGTCGTACTCGTCGTGCCACTGCTTCACCCACGGCATGACCTCCGCAAGTCCGGCGAGCAGGGGGATGAAGCGGGGGTCTTCCTTGCGCCAGCCGTCGACGTTCAAACGGTCATTGAGGAGATTGACGAGTGCTTCGGCCTGGTAGCGGTGGTTCCAGCCGGCCCAGCCGATGAGGAGCGAGGGGTCGTTGTCGGGTGAGGAACCCGGGTAGGAGACGAACCGCTCCTTGGGGACGTCCAGCTTGCCGCGGTTCGACCAGTAACTGTGCTTGAGGAAGTCGGCGGACGTGTACTTGGGCGGGACCTTGGTATCCCGCCGCTCGCCGTCCTCGTCCTCCTTGCGCTGCTCCTCCCAGACCTTCTCCCACTGGCCGCGCTTGCGTAGACCGGACTCCTTGTAGCGGAGGGCGGCGAGGTGAGGGACGTGTTCGGACTCGACGACGGCGGTCAGGACGGTGGACAGCGGGACGTCGCGCTTGTCGAGGTGACGGTGGGCGTAGAGCGCGGCGACGTCCTGTACGTCCTTGTCGTGGCGGAGAGCGTCGGCGAGCTGGAAAATCGTGAGCGGGCGCGGGGAGTCGATCCCGTCACGCTCCTCGAACCACAGCTCCTCGCGTTCCATGGCGTCCAGCAACCAGGACCGCAGGGCGACGGCCTCGCGGTCCTTCCACGGCTTGGTGGACCAGCGCCGTTTGAACTCGGGCCGCTCGATCAGGCGGATGTCCTTGTTGTCGGCGATGAGGTCGAGTCGTGCCTGGACGATTTGGCGGTAAGGCTCCGGCCATTTGGCGGGGAGTTCAGTGGTGCGGTTCTCGGTGGAGCCGTGCCGCTCGAACCATGCGGTGTCGACGCCGCTACGGGCGAGCGCGATCTCGAATGCGCGGTGACCGAGTGCAAGCTGCGGTACGTCGGCGTCGGGGAGGTCGGCCGGATCACCGGGCAGGGTGGTGCGTGCGACCTCGGCGGGTGTGAGCAGCCCGTACAGCCCGTACACGGTCCAATCCAGCTCCTCCTGGAGCAGGATCATGCGCGCCCGGATCCGCTCCTGCTCAGCTTCGGCGGCTTCGAGGGCTTCTGAGGTGGGGGGGGTGGTGGAGGATGCGGTGAGGACGTTGGGTTCGTAGGCGCTCAACTCGTGTGCTGCGGCGTCGAGTTGCCGCGCATGGGCGAGGGGCAGATCGGAGGGAAGAGGGAATTGCTTGAGCCTAGTGGAATTAAATTGGTAGAAGCGTTCCCAGGCCTCGAAAGCCCACCGGTTCCCGCCTCCGCTGTTGTTGTCTGCGCCTCCCTTCTGCTGAGCGACTTGCCTCATCCAGAAGGCGCCAGTCGACGAGTTCAGTACTCCGAGTAGCTGAAGGTGTCGCTCCTCGCTTGCGTCTTCCGAAAGCTTGATCACTGGTGCGGTCCGGTTGAACACCTTGTTGCCCCGGTCCAGCGCGAAGTGGTTGTGCGTGGCGATCTCGCCATATGCGATCGACAGTGGCGTCCGCAGTTTGCTCGGATACAGCTCCTGCCATTCATGCCATGCCATGCCGCGCTCCAACATTGCGACGCCGAATCGCTTCCGCGAGGAAATAGCGGTTCGGTACGGCTGCAATACGCGCTGCGAGGTGCCGATGGCCTCCCACGGAACCGTCTTGAACTCCTTGTCGTACACCCAAAGCGCGTCGAGCTCGGACTTCAGAGCGAAGTCACGGATGACATCCCCGGTGACCATTGGGTACGTCGCGGCGACGCCCAGTCGCGCAGCAGTGCCGTTGCGCGGCAAAAGGTATAGATCGTCTTCCCCAGTGACAGATGTGATGCCGATCGACGTGACGACGTCGTCCAACTTGTTCACGGATGCAGTTTCGATCGCGGTCATGAGCGGACCTGCACCGCCGCCAGCAAGCGACCAAGGATGCTCGGCAAACCTTTCCCGCTCCACATCCTCCACGCTAACCCACTGCGCAGGCCCCGTTCCTGGCCTTCGCCACTGTGAGACGATCGCCTGCCACACGGCCCCGAGTGCTGGTTCCGTTGGTTGTGCGGGCTCCCCCCGGATCCCCAGCACTGCCCGGATCGGCTCGGTTTGCCGTGCCACCTGGTTGCGTCCCGCCAGAATCACCGTTGGCGTGCCGTGCCCTGGGATGAACGCCCCCGACGTATCGAGGACATGCGTCAACTCGACGCCCGGGTAGTCGCGTCGACGCCGCGTCTGCGAATCCTTGTACGGTCCCCCATGAAAGAACGACTGAATCAGCGTCGCCCCGAACTCTCGCTTCATGAATGAGTTCGCCGTGATTTGCGCGGTAAAGCCACCGTTTCGGCGATCGCCGCCCGCCCGGAGCGCCAGTTCGAAGATCCGCTGAGCGAACGGCACCGACAGAGCGTACTTGCCGGAGCACGACCAGTAATTTTTACGGTAATTCTTGTTCTCTGCCTCGTCCTTGACTGGGATGTAGGGCGGGTTGGCAACAACCACGTGATACGAGCCACGCCCCAGCAGATCCGCCTCCTTCACGTACTGCGCCACATCCTCCGTGCGGTACGTGAACGTCTCACCCCGCTCGACGTCGTCGAACGTCGGGTCGGTCTCACGGCCCGCCTCCCGCCCGTGCAGCAGGGAGTCGGCGACCGCGATGCGGATTGGCATCCCCGGAGCCGCCGAGAGCCGGTCGACCCTGCACTCCTTGAGCATCTCGACGAGGAGGCGGAAACGGGCGATCGAGACAGCGAAGGGATTCTTGTCGGCGCCATGGACGGATTCCAGGGCGCGGCGTACCAGCGTCCAGTTCTTCGCACCCGGCTCCGCTTCGCGCCAAGCGGCGAGGACGCGGCGGAAGAGACCGAGAAGGAAGTGGCCGGAGCCGCAGGCAGGGTCGATGCAGCGCAGGCCGCGGACGACGGTGGCGACGTCACCGTTCTCGTTGATTTCCTCAGACGTCTCGCCCCGCCAGTCCTCGGGCACGTGCTTCCACTCCGGGTCCAGGCCGAATTCCTCCAAGGCCGGGTCGAAAGCGAGGTCGAGAATGAACTCTTCAACGAACTCCGGGGTCTGGAGCAGCGCGTACGTCTTCCGGGCGTGCTCGGACAGGTCCTGGTAGAGGTCACCGAGGAAACGGGTGTTCAGTGTCCGGTCGGTGAAGTCGTGGCGGATGCGGCCGTCATGACCCCGCTCCCGCCAGAAGGAGAGCAGCCGGGCCGCCGCATCGTAGGAGGGGTCGAGTTCCCACAGCGGATTGTGGGCGGGATCGAACAAACCCTCGGCGATCACGTGCTCGCGGCCGAGGGCGAGGAAGGACTCCTTCAACCAGTCGCGGTCGTTCAGCTCCGGGCTCACCCGGAAGAACGCGTCGTGGTTGTCCTGTGCCTCGGCGAGCCGCTCGCCGGGCCCGGACAGGCGGGCGTCAGGGACGAGCCCGTTGTCCTCGCAGAAGCGGACGAAGACACAGGCGAGCACCCAGGCGGCGGCGATCTGCACCACCCGCTCCTCCAGCCATGACTCGTACATGGCAGAGGTGCGGTCCGACAGGAGGGCCTGCTCGTACTCGGCCTTCAGGGCCGCGGCCTGCTCACTGTCGCCATGGGCGCGCTCGCGCAGGTCGTCCTCCAGGAGCGCCACCTGCTTCTGAAGGTCCTTGAGCAGCGCGGCATGGTCCAGCGGCGCGGCGGCCGGTGTGTCCGTGGCTTCGGCGGTCGTACGGGCATCCTGGGAGTGCACCGGGGTGTTCCTCTGCTTCGTGGTCGCGGCGCGTGCTCTCGCGCCGGGTCCGTCCATCCTGCCAGCCCGGACGCCACGGCGGTCCCATCAGGTCGGGCCTACCGCCCGGCGAGCGAGATCCCCCCGAGGCGCCCCAGGCCGAAGGCCAGACGGTAGATGTCGGGCAGGTCGAGCAGCGAGTAGTCGTCGATGCTCTGGTCGCGGCGGCGCAGGACGCCGAGGTCGATCAGCTCCTGGACCAGGCGCGGCAGGTCGTCGGGGTGGCGGGGGCCGGTGCGGACCAGCTCCGGGCGGTCGGCCTGGGCGTAGCGGGCCGTCTCCTCGCGCAGGAGCCGCGGAAGGTCGCGCTCCTTCCAGATGGCGATGATCTTCCCTTGAGGGATGGGAACCTGGCAGCCGGCGAGCGGCTTTATCGCCAGCTCGACCCAAGGCGTGTCCTCGCAGATCTGGTCGACGCGGACCGCGGACGCCGCGCGGACCCCGTTCCGGATGGCGTCGTGGTGCAGGGCGCGGCTGTGCGCGGGGTACGAGGCACGCGTCGTCTCGGCGGCCACGTCCAGGACCTTGAGGAAGCTGCGGGGGCTGATCCGGCCCGCGCTGTCCATCAGGTGATTGGGCAGCCAGGTGTAGGGACGGCCCTGACGGACGTTCGTGCCCATGAACGGGTCGGCGATCCGCTCGAAGAGCTGCTGCTGGGCCTTCTCGTCGTTACGCAGGTCCGGCGGGGGCGCATACCGCACGGGCGTGCCGGGCTCCGAGGGCTGCCAGCCGCCGGTGAGGCGGCGGAACCGCTCGGCCGCCTCGTCGTCCTCGTTGCCCAGGTGGTGGAAGAGCAGCCCGTACAGGTCGGTGCGCGACCACTCCAGACGGGCCGCGTTCCCCGACAGCTTGGAGGCGTCCGGGAAGAGCTGCTTGGCCGCGTCGAACATGTCGGGGCGGAGGAAGACCTTCAGACGGATGTTGCGGGTGCCGAATCGCATCCGCATCGCCAGGCGGAGCAGCTCGGCGATCAGCCCGTTGCGGGTGTCCCAGTCGGTGTGCAGGTGTTCCAGACCGTCGAAAACCAACAGGTGGACCGTGCCTTCGGTGGCGGCCTCCGCGTCGGCCCGTGCGAGAGTGGCCTCGGCCGGTCCGGCACTGGCGCGCACCCAGGCGACACGCTCGGCCCAGTCCGCCGTCGCCCGCAGTTCGGGCTGTCCCAGGGCGGTGAGCAGGACGGCGTACCAGATCTCTTCCGGCAGCGCGCCGCCCGCGAGCAGCGAGGGCAGGGCGAGCGGGCCCGGATAGTCCGACACGATGTCCATGCCATAGCCGGAAGTGACACGCAGACGGCTCAGCCGGTTGATGCGATACTCGCGTGCCGCCGCCGCGCGCAGCTCGGGATCGAGCAGGGAGCGTGCCCAGAACGTCTTGCCGACGCCGCGGTCACCCTGCACCACGGTGCTGTCCACGTAGAGCGCGGTGCGGTGTGCGTCCGGCATGTACAGGGTCTGCGGCTCGGGGCGCCGGGTGTCCGCGTCCACGGTGCCCTCCAGCGCACGCGACAACAGATCGCGGTACGCCTCGGGGGTCAGCGACTCGGTCATGGGCGGTCGTCCTCGGGCTCGGTGGACTCGGTATCGGATGCTGCACTGGCCTGAGACGCCAGGATCAGAGGGACGGCCATCTTCAGAAAGTCACGGTACGCGGCCTTGACGAAGGCACGCTCCTGCCAGTCCGGGGCTTTGGGTACGTTCATACCGACCAGGCCGGGCTCGAACAGGATCGGGATCGGGGAATGGGGCGCGGCGTCGTCTTCGAGGGCCCATGAGCCCTCCTTGGCATCGGCGATCTCACCCGGCGCAAGCGGCTCGTAGAGGACACTGAATGTCTCGTGGGCGTTCAGGCGGAAGGACGCGAGGTGGGTGTCCTTCGAGTAGTGCACGGAGTCCGGGACCATCGACGCCACCATGCGAAGCTTCCGCCGGATCGGCGCGGCCTGTCCGGAAGCCGCCCACGCTTCAAAGAGGTCCCGGTAACCCGACCACGTCTGGTCGTTGTCCGCGCCGAACAGCAGCGCGTAGTCGCACAGATGCGAGATGGTCACGGCAGCCACGTCGTGGATGCCCGCCCTGCTGTCGAGTAGCACCACGTCAGGCGGGTATCCGCTCTCGCTCCGCTCCACCGCCTCCTCGCAGGCGCGGACCGTGGCGGCAAGGCGGTCGGCGAAACGGGCGCCCTCGGTGTCGGCGTAAACCCGGTTCAGCTTGTCCACGTAGCCGTTGGGGACGCCTTCCGCGCCCGCACCACGCGCCGGGGCGATCCACAGCTCGCCCCGGTTGCGCGGGGTGTATCCGGACCGAGTGACGATCTCCAAGCCGTCCGCGTTGCCGAGCGCCGACTCCACGAGGTGGTCCACGACACCGTGTCGGCACAGATTGCCGTCTCCCAGCAGGAGCGGGCCCACACCGGGCGACTCCAGGTCGAGATCGACGACCAGCACGATCTTCCCCTGGTCAGCGAGTCGACGTGCGAGAACGGCGGTCGCGGTCGTGCGCCCCACACCGCCTTTGAACCCGTACAAGGCCGTACGACGGGTGCGGACCGTCCCGCCGCCCGTGTCGGCAGCGGGAGAGGTGACGTGGGACCAGTCCTCGCCGACGACCGTGTTGTCGAGGAGGCGGACCGCGCCCGCCGCGCCGGTGGCCGCATCGATCTCCAGGGCGCGGGGCGAGGCCGTCAGCGTCTTCGGCAGGCGTGTGACCGAGGTCATCACCAGCGGTCGTTCCCCGCTATAGCGGCCCATCCGGCCGGTGAACGACTCGCGCCAGCGCTCCACCTGCTCGCCGCTCGCCCCGGCCCCCTCGGCGCCGTCATCCACCACCAGGGAGAACCGGCCGAGGACGTCCCGTACGAGCAGGACGTCGAAGCCCTCCGCGGCGACCTCGCGGGCGACGGAGAGGGCGGCCGGACGGGACTCGTCGAAGCGGATCGGTTCGGCGTACAGGGTCATGGCAGCTTTCCGGTCAGCTCAACGTGCAGGTGCAGGTCATAGGCGAGCGTTGCCGCTCCTTGACGGCGGCTCAGCAGCTCCGGGGCGAGGTGGGCCCCATCGGTGTAGCGGTCGTCGACGAGCCACTTCTCGAAGTCCACGGAGACCCTGGACAGGGCTTGGTCGAGAGCCGGGCCGGAGCGTCCGTCGACCAGCAGGGGAAGCGCCTGCCGCATCTGGTTCACGTGCCCCAGAGCCTTCCGCTTCCTGTTCGGGTTCTCAGCTTCTGGGTCGTCCCACCAGAGCCGGTCGCTCTCGGAGCCCCCGCTGTCCTTCATGGACACCCCGTGCTGCCCAGCGAACCGTTTAAGGAGCGCCTTCATCAGGCACTCCACCGCGAGCCCGAACAAGTGATCCGCGTTCAGGACCCGGCCGTCGCCGTGCAGGTAAGAGGCGTCCTCGTAATGCCGCTCCCCCGCACAGGCGTAGTCCGTCGTCGCCTTGTTTCCCTCGTCATCCCCCACGACGCAGATCATAGGGTCTTCGGCTGATCCGGCGTCAGCCTTCAACCCGCTTGCAGGACCCCCTCCAACTCCTTCATGAATAGGCCCTCCAAAACCACCCACTCACTCGCCCGGTCCACCACATCCACCGTCCGGCCGTCCAGCGCCGGAGTCGCCTGCGGGTCGTCCATGGGGGCCAGCAGCCACAGGCCGTGCGGTACGGCTGCGGGGCGGCGGGCCGCCTCCTGAAGGGACACCAGCATCTCGCGGCCACCCACCTCCCAGTACCGGGCCACCAGGGAGGCCCGGTGGGCAAGGAGCACTGTGCGAGGACCTGCCTGCTCGGCGAGTGCCGCGCAGCGGGCGGCCACGCGTTCGGCGGCGAGCCGCGTGTAGGAGGCGAGGGCCGATCCGATCCGGCCGGTGGCGGTGAACTTGGCGTCCGCCTTGAGCAGGGCCTGCCACCGCACCTGCTGCTCGTCGGCCAGATCCCGCAGGGCGGCGAGGAACAACTCGTCCACGCCGACCGGCACCACACCGAACCGGCCGGCCAGGCGCTGTGCCGTGCCGGGCAGCTGAAGGCCCCGGACGGTCAGGGCGAGGAACCCTCCCCGGCGCACCGCTTCCTGAAGTTTCGCCTCCGTCACCCGGCGCGGGTCGCGGCCCTCCGCAAGCTGGCCCTGTGCGGCGTCGTACAGCGCGCCGGTGCTCGTCAGCACCGATCCCGTGAAGGCCGGGCGGCTCTGCTCAGGATCCCGCTCGGGCGGGAAGAAGCGCCGTCTGTCCCGGTCGTACTCCAACGGGAAGTTCGCCTCGGCCAGTGCCTCCTCCCACTCCACGTACGTGACGTTGGAGAGCGCGGCAAGGCCGGGGAACCGGGACCTCACCCGGCTCAGCAGTTCGTCGACGCCAATCCCTATGCCGGTACGCACGCCGGCCGCAGCCTGCGAGATCCGCAGCGCACGGTCCAGGCCCAGGCCCAGGGGGAACAGCTCGAAGCGCGGGGTGACGCCGACGCAGCCCGCCATCGCGGAGGCCAGGGTCAGCAGGCGGGTGTCGGCCAGCGGCGCCATCCCCTCCGGAGCCGGTACCGCACGCAGCTCCCGCAGTACGGTGCCACCTCCGGGCAGTGGGTCACGGGCCGCCACGTCCTCGGCGGCCCGGCCGAGCAGCGTCGCGTACTCGGCCAGTTCCACCGGCGTCGGGTCGTCGCTGCCCGGCAGGTCCACCAGGGCCAGCAGCACCGTGCTGCCGCGCCGCAGCACGGCGAACCGGGAGGCGTCCGCCGCGTCGCCGTCTTCCGCGGCGGCGGAATCGTCGCGACGGGACTCGATCTCGGCGGCTGCCCGCACCACGGCCAGGGCCCGCGTCTGGAGGTCCGCCCGGTCGTCCGTACCGTCCTCGTCGTGCGGTGTGTGCCGTACCCGCAGTTCGGTGGCGAGTTCCTGTGCCGTCATGACCCTGCCCTGTTCGGACAGGACAGTCACCAGCTCGTCCCGGATCCTCTCCAGCCAAGCGAACGCCGCCCACTGCTCGATGGCGGCGGTCACATTTCCCGAGACGGTCGGCTGGCTGACGCCGAGGGCCTTGGCGATCACCGACTGAGCAGGCCACGGGGGCAGTTCGCCGACCTGCTCGACGCCTGGCAGACCCAGCGTCGCGAGGACGATGTCGCGTCGGGGGCGGGTGCGCAGGTTGTCCGGGACCAGCCGTGCGGCGAGTGTCTCGACGGACTCCACCGCCTCGACGGGCGCATCAGGCGGCACTCGTACGGGCTGCTTCGCCGTGGCGCGCTTGCGGAACTGCTGGGTCCACTGGCGGTGGCGCCGGTTGAGCTCCTTGCGGATCACGTTGCCCGCGCCCCGTGCGCGTGAGATCGAGTGCGGCGGGACATCCAGGAGCTGGCTCACAGTCTCGGCTCCGAGACCGACAGCCACGGACACCGCTCGCGGCGACAGTCCGGCGGCGTACAAGGGGGTCTTCAAATCCGCAGCGGCGGCGGCCTGCTCGCGTGCGTCCTCGACGTCCGCTGCCTGCGTGTCGACTGTCGCGGGTGTGGTGGGGGGCCGGGTGGAGTCCGCGCGACGGAAGACCTGGCGCCAGGCGTCCTGCATCTGCCGGAGGCTGTCGAAGCGCTGCTCGACATCACGGTGCAGAGCTCGCCCGAAGAACTCGGTCAGTCCCTCCGCCAGCGCGGGCTCAAACAGCTCACGGGCGACATAGAGCTCCGCCTTCGGCACGGTCAGCGGATCGCCCTGGCCGTCCCCCCACACCGGCCGCTCACCCGAGGCCATCTCGTGCAGCGTCACCGCCGCCGCATACCACTCCGCGTGGTCGTCGTACCGGGCGCGGCGACTGCCGCCCAGGAAAGGGTCGAGGTAGCCGCGGGTGCCCGCGTGGAGGTCCTGGTCGGGGGCATCGGCCAGGGAAAAATCGAACAGCATCAGCTGCCATGAACCGTCACTGCGCTTGAACAGGCCCAGGTTGTCCGGCTTGAGGTCACGGTGGCGCACCCCGCGGGCGGCCAGACTGTCCAGGGCCTCGAAGAGATCGTTGCCGAACCGCTCGAGCTGGGCATAGCCCAGCCTGCCCTCGCCGCGCAGCCGCGACCCGAGACTGACCGGCTCCCGGTCGTCCACCGACCGGAACCCGCCCGCGTACTCGATCTCCAGGGCGGCGTGCCCGCCCAGGTCCCGGGGCGGGGCGAGCAGTTTCACGATGCGGTTGCCGCCCACCTCACGCAGGGCCTCCGCTTCCGCGAAGAGCCGAGCGTCCTTCTCCCGGTCGAGTGCCACCTTGAAGACCCGGGGGGACGCCGGGTCCGGTACCCCGTCCTCGACGCGGCGCACCAGCAGTGCGCGGGCGGTCGCGCCGGTGCCCAGAACCCGTACGACCTCCCACTCGGCGTCGAGTCGGGAGCCTGCCTTGGCCGTCAGCGGGTCGGTGACTTCGATGGCCCCGCGCCGGGCCGCGGCATCCCCCGCCTCCGCGGCGTCCAGCAGCCGGAGGAAGTCCTCGGCGGACGACAACCTGTTCTGCACATCGGAGGCAGTGGCCCGGAAGATCAAGTCGTCCAGCGCCTCGGAGACGCTGTCGGAAACCGCGTACGGATGGAGCCCGCCGTCCTCGGCGAGCCGGTCCACCAGGGCGCCCCGCGCGTCGGCGGGCGGCATACCCGTCAGCAGCAGATAGGAGAGCGCGCCGATGCCGAAGATGTCGAGGTCGGCCCAGTCGGCGAACTCACTGCCCGTCTCCGGGGCGAGATACACCTGGGCGATGTCGGCCACCAGCCCCGTATCCAGCGGCGTCTGGCCGAGGCTGAGGTGCGAGGTGGTGTCGAAGTCCCTGGCGGCGGTCTGCCAGTCGGCGATCCGCAGCACCGGCTCGGCACCGTCCTCACCTGCGGACACGTACACCGAGCGCGCCGACAGCGCCCGGTGGTACAGCGAGCGGTTGTGGGCGTAGCGCACGGCCTCGGCGAGCTGGCGCACCAGGTCCAGGCGCACAGCGGGCGTGAGCCGGTCGCCGTACGCGTCCAGGTATGCGTCGAGCCGTAGGTCCGATTCCCGGTGACGGAAGAGGATCGCCGGGCCACCCTGGTGCTCGCGGATCTGGACCGCCTGGACGATGCCGCGGTGATTAATGCCTTGCAACACCTGGTATTCGCGCAGGGCGGCCCGGTCCACCCGGCCGCGCTGCTCCGCTGAGGCGGCCTGGCCCGAGAGGTAGATCCGGACCCTGCCGCTCTCCTTGACCAGGTTGTCATCGCGTACGGCGACCCGGTCCTCCCATCCGGGGCCCGCGTCCAGAGCGCGCGGTTCGAGACGCCAGTCGTCGCCGAAACGCAGATGACTGGTCGAGTGGCTGATGCCGATGCGCTTCATCAGCATTTCGAGCCGCTGGCTGTCCTGCGGTGTGACACGCCAGCTCTCCCGCTCCGGCGGGAGTCCGAGCAGATCGTCCCAGACCCCAGGCAGTCCGCCGACGCCGCCATTGCGCCCGTAGACCGACGCGCGCTGGAACTCATCCAGCTCGCTCACCAGGTCGGGATCGTGCAGGAAGACCGCCGGCTTGATGAAGGGGATCTTCGCCTCGGGAAGTCCCGCCGCGCGCGCGGCACGCTGGAGCTGTGCCTTCAGCTCCTTGGCCTTGAGGTCGGTGAGGTGCAGCGGGTTGCGCAGGGTCCGCACCCGGTCCCCGTGGAACTGCCAAGTGTCTCCGTGGTTCACCACCCGGCCGGGGTGCCCCTTGAGCTCCAGCAGATAGACGCCACCGGGTACGGCGATCAGTAGATCGCACTCGTTGACCCGGCCCGTGACACCGGTGAACCGGAATGTCGCCCACGCCCGGTACGGCTCGGCATTCGGCATCAGCTGCTGTACGTGCTCAAGACCCTCCTGCTCCCACTGGAAACCGGACCGGCGCGGCTGGAACCAGTACTCACGCCGCGCTGAAGGACCGGGCTTCGCAGCGGTCGGCGTCACGGGGGTCCTCCGGTCATGGGCGCTGTCGTACTAGGGCAAGCCTAGCGATGTCGCCGGAAGAGCCTGCGGGCGTTCGCAGCACATGGAACAGGGACGCGAGGTGACGTCCGGCAAGGGACGTGCCGGACCTGAGCCGGAGCCGAGGTGCTGGGCGTCGCGCGGCTGGTGTCCAGCCGGGGCCACAGCGGCGTTAGACCTGCGCACCGCTGTTGCGGGCGGTATACCGAGGAACCGGCCGGGGCCGCCACCCCCCACAGGAGAGGCCCCGACCGGCACACGGTGCGGACCGCGAGCGGTCCGTACTACCTTCAGCGCCGCGCGTGCGTTTTCTGTCACACCGCGATCTGTCACCCGCTAGTTGCACGTTGTACAAACATGGACGCGGGCCCCGGCGAAGCCGTACCGTGCTGCTTCGCGCCGGGGCCGGGCGCACATCTCCGAGTGGGCAGGATTGAAAGTGCTGGGGGACGACGCGGAGCTGACCGCCGCGGTGTTTGCGGCGCAGGACGGGGACGAGACCGCGTTCCGGACTGTGTACCGCGCTGTGCACCCGCGGCTGTTGGGATACGTACGCACACTGGTGGGGGACCCGGACGCCGAGGACGTGGCCTCCGAGGCCTGGCTTCAGATAGCCCGGGACCTGGACAGGTTCAGCGGCGACGCGGACCGCTTCCGGGGCTGGGCCGCGCGCATAGCCCGTAACCGCGCGCTCGACCACATCCGCATGCGCGGCCGCCGCCCCGCGATAGGCGGCGACGAGACGGAGCTGGCAGGCAGGCCCGCCGAGGCGGACACCGCGGGCGAGGCGATGGAGTCCCTGGCCACCGGCGAGGCCATGGCGCTGATAGCGAGGCTGCCGCAGGACCAGGCGGAGGCCGTGGTGCTGCGGGTCGTGGTCGGACTCGACGCCAAGAGCGCGGCCCTGACCCTCGGCAAGCGCCCTGGAGCCGTCCGTACGGCCGCCCACCGCGGCCTCAAACGGCTCGCCGAACTGCTCGGCGCCGACCCCGCCGAGCCCGCGGGAGCGCTCGGCGCCGTACCCCCGCAGAGAGAGCCGCGCGGGCGCGCGGCGGCATCCGTCTGTGTGACGCAAACGCGTGCGCGGACGCAGAAGGACATGTGATGGCCGACGAGCAGGAGAAGTGGCTGGACCGCGACGCGGCGGAGCGTTTGCTGCGCGGAGAGCCGCTTGAGGACGTCGACCCCCACGTACGAGCCCAGGCCGACCGCCTCGCGCAGGCGCTCGGCGCACTGTCCGCCGGAGCAACCGCCTCCGGTAATCACGAAGCCGACGGCGGAGACCGCGACGCCGCCCTTGGCCACCACGAAGCCGACCGTGCGGCCGCCCCCGGAACCCGGCCGGTCACGGCGCCGGAAGGCGAACTCCCCGGCGAAGCCGCCGCGCTGGCCGCCTTCAGGGCCGCCCGCGCGGACTCCGCGAAGGCCGGGGCCCGTGCCCCGTACGCGACCTCGGCCCATGCCGCCGCGGCCGCGCGGACCGTGCGTCTGGGCCGTGCCGCCGACCGGCCGGGACCGAGCCGCTGGGGCCGCCCGGTGCGCTTCGGGCTCGCCGCGGCCCTGGCGGGCTGCATGATCGGCGGCGTCGCCGTGGCCGCGGGTACGGGCGTGCTGCCCTCGCCGTTCGGCAAGCACCACGAGCCGGGGCCCGCCGCCTCCGCCTCCCCGGTGGCGACACCGCGGACGCCGGGACCGTCACCGTCGACCGGTGCCGAGGAGTCCTCCGGGGCGCTGTCGCCGGACGACAGCGCCTCGCCGGACGACGAGGAGACCACGGACGCGCCGGAGACCGCGCGGCCCCCGGAGGCGGAGGCGGGCGGCGCGCACAGCGAGCAGCCGACACGGCGGCCCGGCGGCGCGGTGAAGCCGCCGCGCGCCGACGGCACCAAGGACTGGTACCGCAAGGTCGTCATCGCCTGCCGCGACTACCGCAGCGGCGAGCTCCAGGGCGAGAAGCGGCGCCGCCTGGAGGAGTTCGCCAAAGGCCCGGCCCGCGTCGAGGAGTTCTGCGGCCGGATCCTCGGCGGCGGGCAGCACCAGGGCGGTCAGCAGGGCGGCGGCCAGCACAACGGCGGCCACCAGGGCGGCGGCCAGCACAACGGTGGCGACGACGGCGGTGACGAAGCGCCCGGCAGCGGCGGCGACGACGGCGGTGACGGCGGCTCGGGGGGCGGCTCCGGCGGAGACGCGGGCGGCCTCCCCGGTCCTCCCTCGTCCGGCGTTCCGGCCACCCCCGCGGCGAGCTACAGCGCCCTGC
>NZ_JASKYR010000809.1:0-3103 GCF_041028215.1 Streptomyces flavofungini | reverse complement strand
CCCCAGGGGGCGCGCTTCTTCTGCTTCTCCTCCACGGGGAAGTCGAAATCGTCGGCGGGATGGGGCGAAGGCATTCTCTATCCCCTCTCAACGCGGCGTGCGCGCCGCGTCCGTTGCGCGTACGAGAACGCTAAGCGCGGGGCGCTCGGGGTGCGAAAGGGCGGGAGCGAACGGGTGGCCCCGGGGCCGGGGTGCGCCATCCGAGTCGCGCCGGTACGGATTTTTCTGACGGTCCGTGACCTGCGGTGATGTCGGGGTGTCCGGGCGCGCCCCGGCGTGTCGTCTCACCAGGACGGCCGATCGCCGACATGCGGTGCCCCGCGCGGCGTCCGAGGGTCGGACCGGGAGGTGCTCTCGCCGATCGACCGGGGACGGTACCCCCGGGGCGCCTTCCGCGGAGGATTGCCATGCGTACCTCTCGTATGCGAACAACGCGCGCCCTCGCGGTCGCCGCGGTGGCGGGTGCCGCCGTCGGGCTCGCCGCCCCGGCCGCGTCCGCGTGGGCCGACCCGACCAACATCGTGGCGATGCCCAGCGTCATCCCGAGGGGCGGCCAGCTCACGGTGACGGTCGACGGGTCGTCCTGCCAGGGCGGCGGCCGGATCACCTCGCACGCCTTCCCTGACACCGACCTGCGCCCGCTGAACAACAGCACCACCTCCAGCGCGACGGCCACCATCCACCGCAACGCCACGCCCGGCGCGTACGACATCACCGCCCACTGCGGCGGCAAGTCCCTCACCCGCCCGGCCGCGTTCACCGTCATCCACGGCGGTGTGCGCGGCGGCTTCGGCGGCAGCACGCACTCCGGGGCGACCGACACCGACATGGCGATCGGCGGGGCGCTGGTGGCCGCGGCCGTGGTCGGCGGCGGGGTGTTCTGGATGCGCCGCCGGTCGGAGAACAA
Source organism: Streptomyces flavofungini (assembly GCF_041028215.1). GTDB lineage: Bacteria > Actinomycetota > Actinomycetes > Streptomycetales > Streptomycetaceae > Streptomyces > Streptomyces flavofungini_B. The sequence continues at coordinate 2,196 of NZ_JASKYR010000809.1, read as the reverse complement.
GGTCTGAGGCGCCGGGCGCGCGAGCCACGGCCGGACGGGCGTGCCCCCTTCCGCGCGGCGCCCGGTCCCCCTCGCGCACCCGTCTCTTCCGCGCACCGCGGCGCCCCCGGGGTCCTGGAGACGCCCCGGGGGCGCTGTGGCGCGTCAGGCGTTGTCGTCGCCGGTGCGGCGGCGGGCCTTGTAGTACGCGGTGCCGATGGTGCCGAGGATCAGTGCGCCGCCGAGGGCGATCTCATGGGCGTCGAGACCGCCGAGGCTGCCGCCGGTGCCCGCCTTCACGCCCTTGTGGGTCGAGTGCTCGGGGCGGTGCTGATCGGGGCGGCTGTGGTCGCCGTCCCGGCCGGTGGCGATGGTGAGGTCGGTCTTGCCGGTCTCGCCCTTGCAGTCGAACGTCACCTCGTACATGGCGCCGGGCTTGGCGTCCCAGAACACCTGCGCGGTGGTCGACGACTGCCCCTTGGGGATGTGGGCGTCGTCGAAGATGCCGGAGGTGACCTTGGTGTCGCCGTCGCAGCTGTCGACGCCGAGGGTGACCTGGCCGCCCGCCGCGATGGTCGAGGGCGTCACCCGGAAGCCGAACGAGGTGATGCCGTTGTTCTCGTCGTTCGTGACGGTCGCCGAGGCGGGCGGGACCGTGAGCGTCAGGACGGAAGCGGTGAGCAGGGCGGCCGAAGCGACGCGTATCGCGCGCATGGTGATCCTCCGGTGTCTCCGAGGAGCAGCTGCGGACCTTCTTCCGCTGTCGCCTGAAATGCACCTCGATGCCGGAAACGCTAGATACGGACCGTGGGGGCCGCGATCGCTGTCGTGCGAACGGGGTAACCGGGGCCGCCGGGCGGGCGAACGCGACGGCGTGGCGCGGCGTGCCGGGTGCGGTGATGTGCCAGGGGTGACGTGGTGCGCGGGGCGAGGGGTGGCCCGCGTCCCGCCCGGAGGTCAGTCCCGCGGCGCGGACCAGACGTGGCGCCCGCCGCGCCACTCCACGAGGTGCGGGTCGTCGAGGGCCACGTCGGCCTCGCCGAGGCCCGCGCGGCGCAGGAGCGCCACGAGGTCGGCGTCGCTGTGGGCGGTGCCCGCCTCGCGTCCGCGCACGGTGACCCGCCGCCCGCCGTCGGCGGCGGGCGGATGGACGACGATCGGTGACTGCCAGGGCATGGCATACAGGATGCGCCGTGCGGGCCCGCCGCGCAGCACGGTTCACGGCCAAGGCGGTGCGGGGGCGGATCGCGGTGGACGCACCGGCCTCAGCCGCCGAGCTGGGAGAGCAGCTCCCGCAGCGGTTCCGCGCCCGCGGCGACCCCGCGGCTGTAGGGGGAGTCGAAGTCCCAGATGAGGAAGAGCAGGAAGGCGAAGAGCGCGGAGAAGAGACCGGCGAGGATCAGTTCGCGCGTGGTGCGGCGGATCTGGAGGGCGAAGATCATGCCGATGGTGACGAGCCCGCCGATGATCAGCCCGAACCAGACCACCCCGGGCATGGTCGCGCCGGTGCTGTCCGCGCGGGAGCTGCGGGCGTCGTCCGCCGCGGCCACCGCGTCGACCAGCGGCTGGTACTGCTGGGCCTCGTAGTCCGACTTCGGCTGGTAGTCGGTGACGTCACGCCGCACCTGGCGCAGCAACTCCCGCCCCTGAACAGTCAGTTCGCCCTTGTCGGCCATCGTGTCCCACTCTTTGGTGACGACATGGCTGACATAGGTGTGGACATCGGCACGAATACGGTCACGGACGTCATCGGGGTAGACGTCCGCGCGCTCCGCCACCTCGTGCAGCGCCTGTGCCTCCAGGCGTACGTACTCCTGGGCGGCGCCGCGCGCCTCCCAGACGCCCGCGATGGCGAGACCAAGGACGATGGCGTAAACGACGCCGATCATCATGGTCATGTACTCAATGACGTCGGGGGTGTCCGACGCGTCGTAGTCCTCGCCCGTCCTGCGGTGCCGCAGGAGGGTCACGACGAGCACGACCGCGCATGCGGCCGCCATCGCGAGGGTGAGAACAAGCCATTCCGACATGGGGACCTCCGGCGGTCAGCGCGGGCGGAGCGCGGCGACGGCGAGCACCGCGGGTGCCGTGATGAGCAGGGTGAGCGTGATGATGGACGGGGTGCTGCGCGGCGGCGTCCTGCGCGGTCGGGAGTGATACGAGGGGTACGACACCGGTTGCGGCTTATCCGCCGTCTTGGACGGAGTGGGCTTCGGC
>NZ_JASKYR010000808.1:0-3112 GCF_041028215.1 Streptomyces flavofungini | reverse complement strand
CATCGCCGAACGCGTCAACAACTGGGGGCGWTGGGGAGCCGACGACGAGATCGGCACGCTCAACCTCGTCACCGACGGGGTCGTCCGCGCGGCCGCCGCSGAGGTCCGCTCGGGCCGCCGCGTCCCGCTCGCGCTCCCCCTCAAGGAGGACGGCGTCCAGACGGGACTGATCCCGGGCCGCGCCAACCCGCTGCACACCATGGTGCAGATCAACCAGGAGATCTTCGGCCCCGGCACGGTCGCGACCAGCGACGACGCGGTGACGATGGGACTTCAGACGGCCACCCACTGGGACGCGCTCACCCATGTGTCGCACTCCGGGAAGATCTACAACGGCCGCCCGGCGGACACCATCACCGCACACGGCCGGTCCCGCTTCAGCGGGATAGACAAGGTGCCCCACGTCGTCTCGCGCGGGGTCCTGCTGGACGTGGCCCGCGCCAAGGGCCTCGAACGGCTGCCCGGGGACCACGCGGTCACCCCACAAGACCTGGACGAGGCGGCGGAGTTCGGGCGTGTCGAGGTCCGCCCCGGCGACATCGTCCTCGTCCGCACGGGCCAGCTCCAGGTCTATCTCGCGGGCGACAAGCACGCGTACGGCTACCCCTCGCCCGGCCTGTCGGTGCGTACGCCCGAGTGGTTCCACGCGCGCGACGTGGCGGCGGTCGCCAACGACACGCTCACCTTCGAGATCTTCCCGCCGGAGATCGAGAACCTGTGGCTGCCCGTGCACGCGCTCGACCTGGTGGAGATGGGGATGATCCAGGGGCAGAACTGGAATCTCGAAAAGTTGTCCACAGCCTGTGCAGAACAATCGCGGTACGCCTTCCTGCTGTCCGCGATGCCCGAGCCGTTCGTCGGCGGCACGGGGACGCCCGTGGCTCCCGTGGCGGTGCTGTAGGCGAACGGACGGCGGCGGGGGCGGCGTGAACGGCGGCGCGAGGCCCCGCCCCCCGAGCGCGGTGCCGCACGCCGCCATCCGGCTCGGCGCTTGGTACTCACCCTCGCGCGCGAGGGGACCGACGCCGACTGCGCGACCCGCGTCTCGTCAAGGACTGCCGTGCCCGGCGCCCTCGTCGTCCCCTCGCGGCGAATCGCTGTCCACAAGCGTGATCAATCGGACACGATGCGTCAATACCCACTGGGCGACAAGGGAATTATGCCTGCTTTGCCCCACCCGCGCACGAGCGCGCGCATCGCGTCACCCGACGGCGCACGCGGCGCAGGGCCAGGACGACCGCGTACGCCCGCCGTTCGCTACGGGTTCAGACGGCCTCGTACGCCGCGTCGACGTCGGTGTCGCCGTAGGACACCCCGTCGAAGGCGACGGCGGGGACGTCCGGGTCGCACCGGTCCACCTCGCACCAGATGCTCTTGCCCGCACCCTCGGGCTGCCAGCCCCAGCGGTCGGCGAGTCCGCTGACCAGTTCGAGGCCGCGGCCGTTGGTGTCGTCGCCGTCGGCGTGGCGCTGCTTGGGCGGCCTCGCGCTGGTGTCCGCCACCTCGACGCGCACCGTCCGCGGCGCGTCCTCGGGGACGCCGGGGAGCAGCATGCGCAGGACCGCCGGGCAGCCCGTGTGCACCACGGCGTTGGTGACCAGTTCCGAGATCAGCAGGATCAGCGTCTCGGCCACCGGTTCGTCGGCTTCTATCCCTGAACCCGCGAGCCGTGAACGGGCCCAGCGCCTGGCCCGTCCCACCTCCGCGGGGTCAGCCCCGACCTCCAGCTGAACATGAAGCACCTGCACCGCTCACACCATCCGAACCGGCGGACACATCGCCTCGCGACTCCACGGGGTCACGGAGCGTGATCCCCATCGGAGACAGCATGATTGACGTTCAGTCACCCCAACAAGCGCTTCGGGCATATTCAAGCGCGAAGGAGTACGCGTGCTGCATACTGTGCGACGCGTACCGCGGGGAGTCGAACAGGCGGGCCTGGGACCCCGGCCTGCGTGGCGAGCGGCGCGCATCGCCGGACCCGGAGCCGCCTCAGGGGCAGCACCGGGATGGCTCAGCCTCAGAACCACTCGCATCTGACACAAGGTACCCGAGCCGGACACCGACTCCATGCCGTGACGAGTCACGCGTAGGACACAACCCGATATCAACGCTCCGTAGCGTCACCGTCCGTTGTCAGAGAGCTTCGGCAAGCGCTTCCTCGGCATGGGCCGCCGTCCGCCCGAGCTCGGCACGGAGCCAGGCCCGCTTGAGGTGCAGATGCACCTCGGACTCCCAGGTGAAGCCCATGCCGCCGTGCACTTGCAGGCAGTCCCGCGCGTTGCGCGTGGCCGCGTCGTCGGACAGGAGTTTGGCCCCGGCGATCTCCCGTTCGTCCCCGGTCACGGCCGCCGCGTACACCGCGGCACGGGCGAGTTCGGTGCGGACGAGCATGTGTGCGCAGAGGTGCTGCACGGCCTGGAACGATCCGATGGGACGTCCGAATTGTTCGCGTTCGCGGGCATATCGCACGGCCAGTTCGCACGTCCGTCCAGCGCTGCCCAGTTGTTCGGCGGCGGTCAGGAGCACCGCTCCGGCGGGCGCCCGCGTCCCCGGGCCCGGCACCCGGTGCAGGGGCGTCAGCGGGTCCACGGACCGCAGCGGCACGGCTCCGGCGGCGTCCCCGCGTACGGCGTCGGCCTCGTCGAGCCACGGCACGAGCACCCCGTCGACGGCGGTCACCACCACCGTCCCCTCGGCGGCGCCCGGCACCTCCCCGGCCGCGAGGAACGAGGCCACGGCGGGGCCCGGCAGCAGCACCCGCCCCGCCTCCTCGAAGGCGAGTGCGGCCTCCGGGAGCCCGAGGCCGGCCCCGCCGCGGGCCTCGTCGAGCGCGAGGGAGAAGAACCCCGTGTCGCCGAGCGTCCGCCACAGGTCCCGGTCGACGCGGCCGGGGTCCTCCAGGGCGTCCCGCAGGGCGAACCGCCCGGCCAGCACCTCGCGCACACCTCTGCGCAACGCCGTCTGGTCTTCCGTGAGTTGGAAGTCCACGCCCGCCTCACCGCCCCTTCGGCAGGCCGAGGATGCGCTCGGCCACAATGTTCCGCTGGATCTGCGAGGTGCCCGCGGCGATGGTGTACGAGAGCGCGGAGAGCCGGTCCTGGGTCCACTC
>NZ_JASKYR010000807.1:0-3279 GCF_041028215.1 Streptomyces flavofungini | reverse complement strand
TCTACATCCCGACCCGCGCCACGCCCTGGCCCGAGGGGCGCGAGCGGGTGGCCGCCGTCAGCAGCTTCGGCATCGGCGGCACCAACGCTCACGTCATCGTGGAGGGGGACGCGGAGACCGCCTCCGCCCACGAAGGCGGTGAGACGCCGGGTTGCCTCGTGCTGTCCGCCTCCAGCGCCACGGCCCTCGCCCTCGACGCCGCACGGATCGCCGACCACCTCGGCCTGCGGCCCGAACGCCTTCCCTCCGTCCTGCGCCATCTCCAGGCCGGACGGGTCGCCCGCCGTCTGCGGGCGGCGGCACCCGTCACGGACGCCGCGTCCGCCGTGCGCTGGCTGCGTGCGGTGGCCTCGGGAGAGGTGCCGTACGGCCAGGCGTCCCCGGACCTCGCGCCGGTGACCGCCGCCGGGCGCACGGCCGACGACCTCGCCGAGGCGTGGACGGCCGGACGGACGGTCGAGTGGGCGGCAGGTCCCGCACCGGCTCCCTGGGACTTCCCGCCGCCGTCCTTCGCGCTGGCCGCGTACGACTTCGCCAGGGCTGCGGGGCCGGTGGACGCGTCCGGGGAGCCGGGAGCGCCGAGTGCCGGTGGTCCGGCGCGGCTGCCCCGGTCGCGGTGGCTGCACCAGCCGCACTGGGTCCGGCTGCGCCGTGCCGTGCCCGCGCGGCCCGCCGCGCCCGACGACCGTGCGCCCCTCGTGGTCGTGGTGGCCGCGCGGGGCCTGCCGGAGACCGCGTACACGCCCTTCGCGCAGGTGGCGTCACGTGTGGTGCGGGTGCACCCCGCCGCCGCCTTCGGCCGCGAGGGGGCCGACGTCTTCGCGGCCGACCCGGCCGACCCCGCGTCCCTGCGCCTCCTGCTCGACGCCCTGGCGGCCGACGGGCAGGGCGAGGGACCGGCCGAGGTGGAGTGGGTGCACGCGCTGCCGCTCGACGTGCGGGGACCGGTCTCTCCCGGCACCTTGGAACAGGCCCGCCACGCCTGCCTGGACACCACCGCCGCGCTGGCGAAGGCGGTGTCCGGCCGGGCCTGCACCCTGCGGGTGTGGTGGCTCTCCTACGGTGCCCGTCCCGTGACGGGACCGGTGCTCCGTCCCGAACTGGCCCTTCTCGCGGGACCGGTCGCGGTCGGCCCGCAGGAAGCAGCCTTGGCGGGCCACTGGCTCGATCTGCCCGACGCCGGTCTCGCCCGCTGGGCCGCGCCCGTCGCGGCGGCCGTCGCCGAGGCCCGCCGCCTCGCCCGCGACCCCGAGGCCCCGCCACTGCCACCGCAGCTCGGCCTGCGGCAGGGCTTCTGGTGGCAACCTGGCACCGCGCCCGTGACCCCGCCCTCCGGCTCGGCGTACGCGGGCCGCGCGGAGCCCGTCGCACCTGCCGGAGCCGACGCGGTCCACCTCGTGCTCGGCGGCACGGGCGGCATCGGCGCCACCGTCGCCGCCTGGCTGCTCGAACACACCGAGGGCCGGGTCCTGCTCCTGTCGCGCGCGCCGCGGGTGCCCGACGCCCTGACTCCCTGGGCCGACCGGGTCGGCCTCGTCACGGCGGATCTGGCGACCACGCCCGTCGAGGAGGTGGCGGCGCTCGTGGCCGGTCACACCTCGCGGCTCGACAGCGTGGTGCACGCGGCCGGTCTCGGCTTCGGCGGGCTGCTCGTACGGCGGGACGCCAAGGCGATGCGGGAGGCCGCCGCCGTCCGTGAGAACGGCGCACTCGTCGTGGAGCACCTGATCCGGGCCTGGCGACCGGAGCTCGCGGTCTACTGCTCCTCCATGTCGGCGCTGCTCGGTGGCGTCGGCCAGAGCGACTACGCGGCGGGGGCGAGCCTCCTGGACGGCTTCGCCCACCACCGCGCCGACGAGGCGGAGACGACCACCAGGATCGGCGTCAACTGGGACATCTGGCGGGACACCGGGATGGCGACCCGGGTCCCGCACCCGGACAGCCGCCACCAGGCGCATCTCGCGGTCGGGCTGACGGCCGAGGAGGGCAGACGGGTCTTCGCCGACGCCGTGTCCCTGCGGCTGCCGCAACTCCTCGTCTCCACGACCGACGTGGCGGAGTCCGCCGTCTTCTACGCCCCCGCCGCCGGGCGTCACGCGGACGCGTCCGCCGCGCGGGCCGGGTCCGCGATCGCTTCGGCGGGCTCCCCGGCTCCGGGCCACTCGGACCAGGCGGGCCACGCGGGCTTCGCGGGGGCCACCGCCACCGCCGCCACCGGCAGCTCGCCGAGCGCGGGCGGCGCGGTGGGCACGGGCGGCGCGGCGGAGCGGGCCGAGTCCCTGGCCCGCGTACTCCAGGATCTGCTGGGTGTGGACGGCCTGGATCCGCACGACTCGCTGTACGACCTGGGCGCCGACTCCCTGACCCTCCTCGACCTGATCGCCCGGATCGAGGAGGACCACGGCGTCGTCTGCGATCTGACGTCCTTCAGCCACCGGGTCAGTCTCAGCGAGATCCTCAAGCACATCGAGACAGCCCTCTCCCCCGCCGAACCGGCCCTCACCACCACCGCCACGGAGGCCGCTTCCCCGGTGCTCCTCGACATCTGGCAGAAGGGCACCGGCTCCGCCGTCCTGTGTGTCATTCACCCCGTGGGCGGCGACATCCATGCCTACCGGGCGCTGGTGGCGGCGCTCGGACCCGCGCCGACCGTGTGCCTCATCGCCGATCCCGGACTGCGCGACGCCGGCCTGCCCGCGTGGTCGCTGGCCGAGCGGGCCCGGCGCTACGACGCCGCGCTGCGAGAGCGCTTCGGCGGCACCGGACACCGTCTGCACCTGGCGGGGTGGTCCTTCGGCGCCCGGGTGGCCATGGAGATGGCCGCCCTCGCGGAGGCGGCCCGGGAGCCGGTGGACGGGCTCTATCTGCTCGATCCGCCGCCCCCGCGTGCGGACGCGCTGGTCACCGCCTACGACAGGAGCCACCTCGAAGCGGTGTTCACCGCCGAACTGGGCACCGGAGCCTCGCCTTCGTCGGCGGAGCACACGCAGGCGTACGCCGAGCGACTGGCCCGCTGCTGCCGGGGCAACCTGAGCAGTCTGGGCGAGCACCAGGTGCGCCCGCTGGCCTCGACCCCCACCTTCCTGTGGCTGGCCGACCGGCCCACGCCCGGTGTGCCCGCGCCCGGCGATCCGCGCGGGACGGCCCGGCAGTGGGACGCCTGCCTGCCCCCGTCGGCCGTGCGCCGGACGGTGCCCACCGACCACTACGGCATCGTCGCGCCACCCCATGTCCACGCGGTCGCCGCGACCATCGCGGCCACGTCGGCGGACCCCGCCC